>JAADFW010000056.1 GCA_013152655.1 Chlorobiota bacterium | reverse complement strand
GCAAGATAAATAATCTTTTTGCTGAACCTTGTTAAATTGCTTTCCCGATTTTGAAAACAAAACTATAAAATATCTCAATTTTGTCCCCTTTCCTCCTAATCCGGTTGATATAAAAACCTGGCTTTCATCTAACAAGGAGCTTTCAAGAAGCATTTTGCTTTCCTGATAAGCCATCAAAGCCCAATCGTGCAATAATTCGTCAGAATTTTTCATGTATTTTTCAATTGCTCTAAAAGCTTTTACATCATCTAATGAAGCTAATTGGGACAATAAATGTTTTTTATCCGAGATTGAAATGTTTTCATTAAAAAGATTATTTATCTTGCTAAGAATTGATTTCGCGTCAATATCTTTTTTAACATTTCTTGAATATTTAAAATATTCCATTTGAACATTAACATCAATAACATTTTCAAGAATATTAAAATTACCATCAAGCTGCGATGCTAACTCCCTCAACTTATCAAAGATATTTTCTCCTTCGTTTATTTCCATACTTTGTTTAATATTTCAATGCAAATATACTTAAATTAAACCAATGCAGATTATCAAAAAAAATACCAAAATGTTGGTATTGTACAATTTGACATAATTGTTTTCTTTTGAGGATAAATTATTTTATTAAAGTTACTTTAATTAATATATGAATCTTTCTGAGCTTAGCAACGGAGATAGAGCGATAATAACCAAAGTTAGAGGCAGAGGTGCTTTTAGAAAACGAATTACTGAGATGGGATTTGTTAAGGGCAAGGAAATTAAAGTTGTTAAAAATGCACCGTTAAAAGATCCTATTGAATATAACATAATGGGATATGATATTTCTTTGCGTAAAAGTGAAGCCAGTTTAATTGAAGTTGTTACTGATAAAGAAGCTTTATTAATTACCAATAAGGAATTTAATGGTGTTATTAATGATGATATTTTAAAAACATCAGCAAAAGAAAAAAGTAAAATAATTAATATTGCACTTGTTGGAAATCCTAATTCTGGCAAAACCACTTTATTTAATTACGCATCCGGGTCTCGTGAACATGTAGGAAATTATGGAGGTGTAACTGTTGATACCAAGCAAGCCAGGTTTAGACACAAAAGTTATACTTTTAAAATAAACGACCTGCCCGGAACATATTCCATATCGGCATACACCCCTGAGGAATTATATGTAAGAAATTTTATTTTTAACGAAGTTCCCGATATTGTAATTAATGTGGTTGATTCTTCAAACCTGGAACGCAATTTATATCTTTCCTGTCAACTTATTGACATGGACATAAAAGTAGTTATTGCATTGAATATGTTTGATGAATTGCAAAAAAAAGGAGCAAAATTTGATTATCAATCTCTTGGTAAAATGGTAGGAATTCCAATGATTCCAACAATTAGCTCAAAAGGGAAAGGTATTCATGAATTATTTGATAAAATAATTGATGTATATGAAGATAAGGATGAAACGGTAAGACACATTCATATTAATTATGGGAAAGGTGTTGAAAAATCAATCAGGCATATTCAAAACAGTATCCAAATTCCAATAAATTATGAATTAACAGACAAAATATCATCAAGGTTTCTATCTATTAAATTATTAGAAAAAGATAAGGATATTCTAAATTTGATTAAAAAGCAAGCTAAAAATAGTTCAGAAATTTTGGCTACGGTAAATGCTGAAATAAACAAACTGGAAAGCCATATTAAAGATGATAGTGAAACAATAGTTACCGATGCTAAATACGGATTTATTTCAGGAGCTCTTAAAGAAACATATAAAGAAGGAGTTATTGACAGAAGGAAAAAAACAGAAATAATAGATACATTTATAACTCACAAACTATTTGGGTTTCCTATATTTATTTTTCTTATATGGTTAATGTTTCAAACAACATTTAGCCTTGGGCAATATCCTATGAATTGGATTGACCAAATTGTTTCTTTTTCAGGTGAAATAATCGGTAAATATATGCCACCCGGCACATTAAAAGATCTTATTATTGATGGAATAATAGGAGGCGTTGGTGGGGTAATAGTATTTCTGCCAAATATTTTAATATTATTCTTTTTTATTTCACTAATGGAAGACAGTGGCTATATGGCAAGAGCTGCTTTTATAATGGATAAAATAATGCATAAAATCGGGCTTCATGGCAAGTCATTTATTCCATTAATAATGGGTTTTGGTTGTAATGTACCTGCAATTATGTCAACACGAACTCTTGAAAACAGGAATGACAGATTGCTTACTATGCTAATAAATCCTTTCATGTCGTGTAGTGCAAGATTGCCTGTTTATATATTACTAATTGGAGCTTTTTTTAAAAATAACCAGGGAACTGTTTTATTTCTAATATATTTAATAGGGATACTTATAGCTATTATCATGGCAATAATATTTAAAAAAACCATTTTTAAATCAAAAGAAGTTCCATTTGTAATGGAATTACCTCCTTATCGTATTCCTACAATTAGAACAACATTAATACACATGTGGAACAAAGGTGCCCAGTATTTAAAAAAGATGGGTGGAGTTATTTTAGTTGCATCAGTCATAATTTGGGCTATGGGATATTATCCTCAAAAAATAGAATACAGTAAAAATTATGAACAATTAATTAAAGAAGCTGAGCAATACAATAATGTAAATAAAAAATCGATAATAGAAGATATTAATAAACAGAAATTGAGCGAAAAACAATCAAAATCGTATATAGGCAGATTGGGGAAATTTATTGAACCGGTTATCCGTCCATTGGGTTTTGATTGGAAAATGGGAGTTAGCTTAATTACCGGAATTGCTGCTAAAGAGATTGTTGTTAGCACTATGGGTGTTTTATACCAAATTGACCCAAATGTTAAAAATGGAAGTGAAAATTTAAAGTTGAAATTGAAAACTCAAAAATTTACATCGGGGCCGAAAAAAGGAAAGTATGTTTTTTCTAAATTGACAGCCTTTTCTTTTATTCTTTTTATTCTAATTTACTTTCCGTGTATTGCAGTTATAGCTGCTATTAAAAAAGAATCGGATAGTTGGAAATGGGCAGCATTTATGGTTTTTTATACCACTTCGCTTGCATGGATTATTTCATTTTTATTTTATCAAATTGGTTCATTATTCATATAAAACAAAACATTATGATACAAGAAATTATTACATTAGCAATTGTTTATAGTGCAATTTTATATACTATCTATCAAGCCATTTTATTTTTTATTCCTTCGCAAAAAAAAACAAATTCATGTAATGGTATGTGCTCTGGATGCAATGTATCTATAATGAACAAAGAAAATATTTCTGTTTACAAAAATGCAATAAATAATAATATTAAAGTGATAGAACACTCTACGTTGAAATCATAATTTTTACTTTTAAATCTATTTTGATGTATGTAATACTTGTAAATGAACATAATTATTAAATTTGCAATTCAAAATACTTAAAAGTTGAAAAAATATTTTTCATTTATAAAATTTAGTCATACAATATTTGCAATGCCATTTGCACTAATTGGCTATTTTCTTGCCATAAAAACTACTGAATATAGTTTTAATTTAAGAGTTTTATTATTAGTACTACTTTGTATGATGTTTGCAAGAAATGCAGCTATGGGATTTAATCGTTTTATTGACCGTTTAATAGATATGAAAAATCCAAGGACAGCAGTTCGTGAAATTCCTTCAGGCCTTATTTCTGAAAAGTCTGCTCTAATTTTTATAATTATTAATATTCTATTATTTATTGTTACTGCATATTTCATCAATAATTTAGTTTTCTATTTATCTCCTATTGCTTTAATAGTAATTTTAGGTTATAGTTATACAAAGAAATTTACAGCATTGTGTCATCTAATTTTAGGTTTAGGTTTAGCATTGGCTCCAATTGGAGCATATCTTTCTGTAACCGGAACATTTAATATGTTACCAATACTATTCTCATTAATTGTATTATTTTGGGTAAGTGGTTTTGATATTATATATGCCTTACAAGACATTGGTTTTGATAAATCAGAAAAATTAAAATCCGTACCTGTTTATCTTGGAGAGAAAAAGGCTCTTATCCTATCAACATTTTTACACTTAATTGTTGCATTACTTATTATTACAGCTGGTACAATGGCAAATTTCAACAGCATATTCTGGATTGGCTCAATAATATTTATCAGTTTATTATTCTACCAACACATAATAGTTAAGCATGACAATCTTTCTAAAATAAATCTCGCATTTTTCACTACTAATGGAATTGCCAGCCTGCTGTTTGCTACATTTACTATATTATCACTTTATTACTAATATTTAACTTAGTGTTTGTTCATTTGGTAAAAAGAATATTATATAAATAACTTAGTAAATTTCAAATAATACCAACAATTAGTTCAAGTTACCTCTTATTTGTAAAAAAAGCTCACACAGTTTTAGATTGTAATAATAGATTATAGTTTTTTATTATTTAAATAATTTTTATCTTGCTGATTGTTTTTTATAGAATTAATCTACGATCAAAGAAAATTATAATATTATGAAAATCAGAAGTTTACTCATCTCTATTGGTATTGGAATTTTTGTTGGAATATTTGTTTTAAGTTTTAAAAACGATAAAAAAGCTATTCAATATGTTCCAAGAACTGTTTTTAATACAAATAATGAAAACATCTCAGATGCCATGCAATGGCTTATCAAAAGAAGAAATAACCAAATTACCGGTAAAATTGATTTAAAAGACATTCAAAATGTCCAGGAGCAGATTAAAAAGCTTAGATTAAAAAGCACACATTCTCTGGATTTAGAATGGAATGAACTGGGGCCTGACAATGTTGGCGGAAGAACCAGAACTATTCTTTTCGATAAAGATGATCCGAACTTATTATTTGCAGGAAGTGTTGGAGGTGGACTTTGGAAATCTACTGTTGGAGGTTCATCATGGGAAAAAGTTAGCTATTCAGGAGATAATTTAAGTAATGGATTTGCTGCATTATCAGTATCAACTATCTGCCAGGCTGCAAATGGAGATATTTACTTTGGAACAGGTGAAGGTTTTTATTACAACCATGGACATGATAATGGCACACCAATGTTTGAAGGACAAGGAATTTGGAAATCAACTGATAAAGGAGCAACATGGGCTCGTTTACAAAGTACCTGGAATGATGCAAATGCAAAAGCAGCTTTTGTTACTGTTTTAAAATTAGAAGCTGACCCCACAAATGCACAAACAATTTATGCAGCAACCGCTAAAGGTTTACGAGTTACTACTGATGGCGGTACCACATGGACTAATCCATTAGATGCATCTTATGCCGATTATAACAGGAAAGCTACTGACATTGAAATAGGTTCAAATGGCAATATAGTTGCTTCTGTAAATAATCAGGCTTATATAAAAAAATCAGGTGGAACATGGACTAAAGTTTCAGATGCAGCTGCAAATGGATTTGAAAGCTCAAGTGATAAAATTCCAACTGACGCAGGAAGATTAGAATTTGACATCTCGCCGGTGAATCCTGATTATATTTATTGTGGAGCAGCAGGAAGCGACGAAGCTTTATATAATGTTTACCAGTCAACTGATGGAGGTTCAACATGGAGAATTATTGGCCCGGGGGGAAGCGAAGATTTCAATCCTTATAATGAACAAGGAATTTATGATAATTTAGTAAAAGCTTCACCGGTTGACGAAAATATTGTATTTATAGGCGGTTTAGATTTATGGGTCTGGTCTGACGGAACAACATGGCAACAAATTTCATATTGGAGTTTTCCTGCATATCATCCACTATACCTGCATGCCGACCAACACGATATGGCTTTTCATCCGAATAATCCTGATTATATGTATATAACCAGCGATGGTGGCATTACGAAATTAGAAGGAGGAGCAGCAGGAACAGGTTATCATCCAATAAATCATAATTATAATGTAACTCAGTTCTATTCAATAGCTTTTGATGGAGACAACCGGGTTTTAGGTGGCACACAAGATAACGGAACCCAATATATTAATTTTGAAGGAAATACAGAAATGTCATCGTACCGTATAATGGGTGGCGATGGTGGTTATACTGCTATTTCTCAATTAAATCCAAAGTTATTGTTTTTCACAAGTCAATATGGCCGTTTAAAAAGAACCAATGATGTTGAATCTGATCCCCAATTCTTTTATTCTGACAAATTAAAAGAAGATCACATATGGGTTGTACCAGAAACAGATGCAGGAAGCGATCCTGCTCAATGTACATTTGTAACACCAATTGCTTTATGGGAAACACATATTGATTCATACTCTGAAGACACAATTGAGTTTGTAGCTAAGAAACATTATGATGCCGGAGAAAAACTTGAATTTAAAAGTCATAACATATATGATATGCCACTATATCATATCCTTGAGCATGATTATGAAGAAAATGACACTATAAAAACATACGACCCATATGGTTCTTTATTTGTTCTGGGAATGGCCAGGCAACTTTGGGTTACCAGAATGGCAACTAACTTTAATGAAAGCACAGGTAGATGGGGATGGTGGAGAATGTTACCTGTAGATTTTCTGGATTATAATAGTTCTACGGATTTAAATGCTGAAATGGTTGAACAAATTGCAATATCACATGATGGTGATAATATTTTCTTTTCAACATCAAGAAATAAAATATACCGTGTTTCAAATGTTCAACAAGCCAGAACAAGAAATAATGCTGACATGCAATATGTTTCACCAAATGGTAATCCTCCGGTTACAATGGACGATAAAGTAATTGAAGTACAACAAATAGAAGACTTTGGAAGCAGAGCAATAACTGACATTTATTGTGATCCGCAAAATATAGAAAATGTAATAGTTACACTTGGCAATTACGGAAATACAAACTATGTATATTATTCTTCAAATGCTGTATCAACTACTTCTGAAACAGGAAATTTCTCAACTATTCAGGGAGATTTACCTCAATTTCCTGTTTATACAGGTTTAATTAATTGGGATAATTCAACTGAAGCAATTGTTGGTACTGAATACGGAGTATTTGCTTGTACAAATATTCTTGCCGGTTCGCCAACATGGACAGAAGAAAACGGAGGAATGGAGAATGTGCCTACATTTATGATAAGGCAACAAACATGGCCTAACTGGAGGCCTGGGATAAATAATCATGGTTATTTATTTATTGGAACTCACGGAAGAGGAATGTTTAATTCGTCTAGCTTGAAAGGGCCTGTTTCAGTTAAAGAAACAAATGAAATATCTGAAAATATTAATAATAATATTAAAGTGTATCCAAACCCGGCAACAGTAAGTACTACAATAGGCTATAATATTGAATATCCGGGTGATGTAATAGTTTCAGTTTTTGACTTACAAGGAAAACTAATTAAATCTGAAAAAATATTTAAACCTGAAGCAGGTTATCAGACCTATTCATTAAATGTTGACAATTTACTTCCGGGCAGTTATTTTATTACTGTTAATAAAGGAAGTTTTAAATCAACAGCAAAATTTGTTAAGTACTAAAATAGTAACTACTCAAAAAAAGCCTCAATATTGAGGCTTTTTTTTTGAATTTTATG
>JAADFW010000055.1 GCA_013152655.1 Chlorobiota bacterium | reverse complement strand
TCCCATGGTGGATAATAAATCTCACTCCATATTGCACCTGAATCGGGAAATGGAACATACTTGTACTCCTGGGTTTTGCCAATATTGCTACATAGTACAAATAGTATTGAAAGAATGATAATTGACAGATGGTTTTTCATAATATTATATTTTTTAATTGGTTTAGATTTAGGTTAATTGAAAACTTTACTTAATTATTTTTTGAAAAACATTAGTTTTATCATCTTCAAGATGAATTAAATAAACTCCTTTATTCATAAAATTTGGGTTTATACTTAAATTATTTTGATTGTTGCTTATTTCTGACTTATAAATTATTTTTCCATCTATTGAATAAATATTTATAGTACCATTAAACAGTTTGCCAAACTCAATATGCAGTTCATTGTTAAAGGGGTTTGGATATATTTCAATTGATATTTTACTATTATTTTGAATTGTACTTAAACCATAATTATAAGGTACTATATGCAAAGACATATATAAAATTGCTAACCTTGGCAACCAGTTACCCGAACCATCGAGATACAAACTATCCATGGCAAAGCACTGAAAACCCTCATTAAAATAATCGGTTAGAACAAACGGTGCTTCATCCATATTGCAGTCACCATAACCCGGTTCTGATTGCTCCCAATAAATATCAGCTCTTGCATTTGGGCGTGGGAATAAATCTGGAAAGGGCAAATTATCTGAGTAAAACAGGCTATCAAGCCATTTCATAGTTATGGGCATTTTGCCGTGTACAAAACCTATATCTGCATACATAGTACCTGCTGTAACATTTTTCTTTCTAACATAATCTGAAATAATATGATCCGGTCCTGGGTTAAAATGAGGATACTGCAATATATATACATTAAATTTACTGGTGTCTATCCACTGCCAGCCTTCATCAAATTGCTCATCAATATCTAATATTGAAGGGCCTGCAAGCGAGTCATAGCCTATATAAATAGTGTCTTTATCACCATTAGCATCTTCAAAATAAAAGGGAGCTACCCATTGAGGATCTTGTTGGGAAAATAATTCTCCATTTAATACAAAAACACAGAATAATAAAATAACTTTTTTCATATCTCTAAGTTTTAAGCGAATGTATAATAATCAACAATTATTCTGAATAATAAATGCCTTACATAAAGTTTATCCGATAAATAATATTTTAATCCTGCCAATAATTTTTCACAAACGAAAATTACACAAAACCTTATTTCTTAGCAAACAATACAATACCATTGTGCGGTAGCCAAGCTATAATTTTAAGGTTATTGCCTAAGAGCTAAAGGGATACTATCTTTCAAAAAGATAGTATCCTTACTCTTTAATAAACTGCAACTATTTTATACGGATGCCCACAACTAAAATATCATCAACCTGAAAATTATTGCCTTTCCAGTCGGCAAAATTTTCTTCAAGAATTATTTTTTGTTCTGTCATGGGCTTTTTATAATTATTAAGGAGCAAATTTTTAAATCTTGAACTATAAAATTTGTTGTTTTTTGTACCTCCAAACTGATCTGCATAACCATCGGTAAACAAATATAATACATCATTTGGGTAAAGTTGAATTTCCCGGTTTTCAAAATCAATTTCCCTGATATAAATCCCAATCGGATTATTAGTAGGCTTAATTTCTTTTAGTTCATTATCTCTTATAAGGTATAATGGATTATTAGCACCTGAATACTCCATAATTAATGACTTTGTGTCAATGGTGCATAAAGCAATGTCCATACCGTCTCTGACATTACTTAGGGAATATTCCTTACTATTTCCGGAAACATTACCTCCTTCGGGAATCTGTTTTAAAGAGATTTTTACCTGTTTTCGTAATTCTTCAAGAGCTGCTGAAGGCTTGGCAACTTCTTTTTTTCGTACTATTTCATTCAAAAACGAAATCCCTAACATACTCATAAACGCTCCGGGAACTCCATGCCCTGTGCAATCGGCTACAGCTATAATTAATTGGTTTTTAATTTTTTTTATCCAATAAAAATCGCCGCTAACAATATCGCGAGGCTTATATAAAATAAAATAATCCGGCAATAATTTATCAATTTGCTTTTTAGAGGGTAGTATGGCTGATTGAATTTTACTTGCATAATTAATACTATCCGTAATTAGCTGTTTTTGTTCTGCCAATATCCGATTTGCATTCCTTTTTTGTAAAAAACTCCGTAACACTACTAAAACAAGTATAAACATTAATAAAAAACCCAGTATGAAAGAATTACGTAATACTTTTTGCCGTTTAGCTTCTTCAACTAATATTGCATCTTTCTTTTGTTGTTTTAGTTCAATGGCTTGTTTTTCTTTTTCATATTTATACTGATTTTCAAGGTTTGTAATTTGCTTAATGTTTTTTTCATTAAAAATGCTGTCGCTGAGTTTTTTATATAATACAAAATTTTTAAAAGCGTTTTTATAGTTTTTAAGGCCGGCATAAATATCAGCTAATTGTTTATATATGTATTTTTGATTTTCTAACAACTCAAGATTTTTTGCTATCAACAAACTTTTATTTGTGTAATTAAGTGCTTTTTGGAAGTCTTTGGTTTTTAGGTAAACTTCGCCTATACTTTCGTATAATAAACAAACGCCTGATTTTTCTTCTATTTTATTATTTATTTTTAATGCTTTATTATAATTTATTAATGCCTGTTGGTAATTGCCTTGTTGAAAATTTACATTGCCTATATTATGGAGGCACATTGAAATTCCCATTAAATCATCTATTTCTTCATAAAGTTGCAAGGCTTTATGGAAATATATGGCAGCTTCTTCATATTGTTGTAATTGAAAATACACATTTCCAATATTATTTAATCCCAGTGAAATACCTCTTTTATTTCCAAGCTCTTCATTAACTTTCATTGATTTTTGATAATATTCAATAGCATTGGTTAAGTTTCCCTGATTATCATTTATAACACCAATATTATTTAGACAATGTGAAATGCCCTGTTTATTGCCTGTCTCTTCGTTTATTTTTAATGCCTTCAGGTATAGTTCAAGGGCATTTGGATAATCGCCAAGGGTTTTATAAACAATGCCAATATTGTTATAACATTTTGAAATACCTTGTTTGCCGGAAAGGGCAATTAAAGAATCACTTGATTTGGAAATGTCTTCATTTATTCTCAATGCTTTTTCATAATAATCGAGTGCTTTTAAAAAATCAGACTTATAACGAAAATAAATACCCAGCAAACGTAAGCTCTCTGCCCTGCCTTTCCGGTAATTTAATTTATCAGCCAGTTTTTCGGCTTTTTGTGCAAATTCATAGGTTTTGTCAAGATCAACAGAATATATTTTATAGGCAATTTGGTTTAATAAATCAACTTTTGCTATATTCTCCGATGGAAAATTGTTTAGAAGATTTTCAAGGCTGTCAATCTCGTTAACATTATGTGCAAAAACCTTTATAAACAAAAGCACTAAAAAAAATGATGCAAAAAGGATTTTTTTCACAGAGTAAACAAAATAATAATATAGCTTTTTTAGTTTCATGCAGTATATTCAAATATTATTACCGACAAGTAAGAACCAATGATATTCTTAAAATCCCGTTTTCTAATTATGTTTTTATGCAACCCAATTTGTAATTTTTGGTTCTCTTTTTATTGCTTTTTTATATTTTATTTTTGGGTAGCCTAAAATAACCGAAATAACAGCCTCTTCGTTTTTTGGAATTTTAAACATTTCCCTTATTTGCGGTTCTTTATTTATTGCTGCCGGAACAATACCGTTCATGGCAGCTCCGAGCCCTAAAGAGTGGGCGGTAAAAATAGCATAGGTGGCATAAATTATAGCATTATTAGTATGTTCTTCAGCACCTTTGTCTCCATGAAAAACTAAAATAGCCGGAGCACCCCTCGTTATTCTGTCACCAAATTTTAATTTATAGTTTTCCAGTTTCGACATTGGATAAAGATGATTTTTCAACGTATTAAAAGTCTCGTTTCCTTTCTTAAGTTTAATTATACGGCTAACTATCGGACTGTCAACCCAATGAATAATATCATCGAGGAATTTTTCAATAAGTGGTAATGCAGATTCTATTTTTTCACGGTTATTAAAAACCGTAATTTTAACTTTGTTGGGTTCTGAACCGTATGGGGCGTAATCTAACGATTCTATAATTTGTTCTATAATTGATCTTTCAACAGGTTTGTTTTTATAATTCCTTATTGACCTGCGCGATGCAATAAAGTCTGTAAATTTTTCATAATCAACATTTTTTTCCGGTAACGGGTAAAAATTTTCTTCGTACGAATATTTGCTTATTTTAATAGCATCAGTTGAGCAAACTGCCATACATTGGCCGCATTCAAGACAAATACTTTCTCTTTCGGGAATAAAATTGGTAAGTCCGTTGCTATCAATGCCAATCATGTTTACCGGACAAACTTCAATACATAATTTGCATTTTTTACATTTGTCATGGTCTATTATATTTTGCTTTTTCATCTTTTAATAAGTTTAAAAGTTGTTTCAATTTTTTTATTTGCTTTTATAGAAACAAAATAAATACCTGCCGGATAAGAAGAGATATTTATTTGTTGGTGCTTATTTGTAAGAAGTGTACTTCTTATTATTTTTCCGTTTATATCAATAATACTGATTTTATTTTTTTCAGCTAAGTCTATAATCTTAATTACTTCAATTTGTATTAAACCATTTGTGTTGTTTAAATAAATATGATAATCTTGTTTGTCATATTCTATATTATTCACCTTTAATGTATTGCAGTCAGGAATCCAATAATTGCCAGAAATAGTAATCATTGAAAGTAGTTTTAAAGTGTTTGAATAATAGTCGCCATCTGCTAAATTATTATTGTCAACTAATTCTGAATACAAACTATTGAGCCAAGCCTGGTTGTTTGTATTAAGCATAGCTGCTACTGTTAACGGGCCAATAAAAGTGGCATCATTCCAGTCATAAATTGAAGTGCCATTTAAAAAATATCCGTTTGAAATATTAGCAACGTCAGCATTTGTAGCATCAATTAGCCAGGTATTTATTTTATTAATAGCGTTTTTTGCCCTTTCATCGCCATTTAGCAAATAGTCTATCCCAATACGCCAGGGTGTACGACAGGCATTATAATAATAATCCCCGTCATAGGTATCTTCTAAATAATTGGCTTCTGCAGGCTCTGCATTTGTATTTACATTAACAATAAAGTCAGGCAAAAGTCCTGTTGTGGTACTATAATTGTTTTGCATTTCATCAATTAAGTCATAACAGGTATTTACAACATTATTCCAATTGTTATTATTTGTTGCACACTCAAAAACTTTAAAGTGATCAATAATAAAATCAGATGTTCTGGTACCATAAAAATAAGATGGGCTATTTGTATTACACCAGTCGCCCAGTTTAACCGACCAGGTATTTTGATTAATTTCGTCCTGCATAATTGCATCAATTAATACTAATGCTTTTTCTAAATAATTTTTTGCTCCTGAACTTCCCCATTGTGCATGTGCCAATAAAAGCGCAAAGGCAATATCAATATCGCCGTCGCTGGCAGCATCGTCGTCAGAGCTGGCATTATCAGTACAAGTAACTTGTTGCCAATCCATTAAGTTACTGTTAATATAGCTGGGATGTGCCTTGTAAAAGTTAAGTAAGCCGTTGAAGTATGTTTGTGCATTAGGGTCGTAACCGGCAAAATATGCTACAATCATCATTCCGTATCCTTGAGCTTCCGAAACATTTTTTGCTCCGCTTCCGCTATAAACGTAATACTGATCTGTATTTCCGCAATCGTTCTTTAAATAAGTTGCTTTCCATTCATCATAAAATAGCTTTGCTTGATTATCAAGTTGAGCTTGTGAGTAATTATCGGGTTGAATATAATTTCCAGAATATGACGTATGGCTTGGGAAAGGGAAATTTGGCGTTTGTCCTGCAAGCATGATTGAATAAAATAGAATAGCAAATGTTAATATAGTTTTCATTAAAACTTTTGTGATTTGTTGTTTGTCTTTTATTCTGAAATAATTCATGAGAAAGGAATTTTATAGTATTTTTTTATTAATAATCTCTTTTCCCTCTTAAACTTGCTTCGTCATCAGTAACATCTTCCTGCCATCCTGACCGAGCATTCTGCCTTGTGTCAAATCGTTTTATAAATGGCTTTATATCTAATAACGGGGTGTTGTTAAGTATATCAACATCACCAATAAAAAGTATGTTTCCTTCTACTTTTATCAGGCGTACAAGGCTCATTCCCAGTTTGTTTGGACGGTGTGGCGCACGTGTGGCAAAAACACCGTGCAATTTGTCTTCTAAATAGGGTTTTAAAATCAGGTTAGTTTTGTTTGATTCGTGAAAGGAATAAAATAAATAAATATGCGAAAAACCTTCCAAGTCGTTTAATCCGTCAATGTATTGCTTTTCAATTATTGCTTTGCCTTTAATTCCTTTACAAAAAACTGGTTGAATAGGTGTTTGTTTTGGGTCAATATGCGGAGATTGTATATGTCCAATGACTTTAAAAACTATCTTATTTTCGTTCATTTTACCCTGTTTTGAAAGCGATTAAATATATTTTAATGAAACTTTTACAATAATCACTAAATTAGCCAAATTCTATAAACTTTAAAATGAAGTATCGTTAAATTATTAAATAACTTTAAAAATGAAAAAATTATTTCTTGTCAGTTTTATCTTAATCGGATTAATTATGTCGTGTAACAATGTCGAAAAGCAAAATCATGAAAATCCTTTTTTTTCGGAGTATAATACTCCTTTTCATTCACCCGATTTTTCAAAAATAGAAAATAAGGATTACCTGCCGGCCTATAAAAAAGGAATTGAAGAGCAGCAAAAAGAAATTGCAAGTATTGTAAATAATCCTCAGGTTCCTGATTTTCACAATACAATAGAAGCACTAGAATTTAGCGGTGAATTATTAAGAAAGGTAGATAATGTTTTTGATAATTTAACTTCATCGGTAACCGGTAGCGAGCTGCAAAGTATTGAAAAAGAAGTAGCCCCTATGTTATCAAAAAACCACGATGATATTCGGTTAAACAATGCACTTTTTCAGCGAATAAAAACAGTTTATAATCAAAAAGATTCATTGCAATTAACACCGGAACAGCAAAAACTATTAGAGGAAACTTATAAAGAGTTTGTCAGGGGAGGAGCTAACTTATCAGAAACTGACAAAGAAAAGCTAAGGGAAATAAATAAAAAACTTTCTGTTTTGTCACTAAAGTTTGGTGAAAATCTTTTAGCAGAGAATAACAATTTTAAACTTATTATTGATAATGAAAAAGATTTAGCCGGCTTGCCGGAAGCTGTTAAAGCCGGTGCTTTGGAAGCAGGAAAAGAAACCGGAAATGAAGGGAAATGGGTTTTTACATTGCACAAGCCGAGTTTTATCCCATTTTTACAATATGCTGACAACAGGAGCCTTCGTGAAAAAGTTTTTAAGGCTTATACTATGATGGGGAATAATAATGATGAATTTGACAACAAAGCAACCATTTCTAAATTGGTGAATTTACGTTTAGAAAAGGCTCGTTTATTAGGATATAATAATTATGCTGAATTTGTATTGGATGATAATATGGCTAAAAAGCCAGAAAATGTTTATAAGTTGTTAAATCAGTTAATGGTAGCTGCTTTGCCAATAGCAAAAAAAGAGGCTGCTGAATTGCAAAAAATGATTGACGAAGAAGGGAATAATTTCAAATTAGAACCATGGGATTGGTGGTATTATGCCGAAAAATTAAAAAAAGCTAAATATGACTTAAACGATGAGGTATTAAAGCCATACTTTGAATTGGAGCATGTTAAAAAAGGCCTTTTTGAAGTAATAAATAAACTTTACGGGTTGAAATTTGTTGAAAGAAACGATATTCCAAAATATCATAAAGATGTTCAGGTTTATGAGGTACAAGAAGCTGACGGTTCGCATGTTGGTTTATTATTCATGGATTTTTACCCAAGGCCTTCAAAGCGTTCAGGAGCCTGGATGAATGCTTTTAGAAAGCAAATGATTAAAGATGGCAAAAACATTACACCTATTATAACTACAGTGTTTAATTTTACCAAGCCTGCCGGCAACTCGCCTGCGTTGTTAACTTTTGAAGAGGCTTCTACTATGTATCATGAAGTTGGGCATGCACTGCACGGGTTACTTTCAAAATGTACTTATAATTCATTGTCGGGTACAAGCGTAGCACGCGATTTTGTAGAATTGCCTTCTCAATTTATGGAAAACTGGGCTTCGGCTCCTGAGGTATTGAAGAAATATGCGGTTCATTATAAAACCGGAGAAGTAATTCCACAGGAATTGATTGATAAAATTGAAAAAAGTAGTCATTTTAACCAGGGATTTGCAATGGTTGAATACCTCGCTGCTTCTTTTCTTGATATGGACTGGCATACTGTAACCGAAGTAAAAAACTATGATGTAAATGCTTTTGAAGCACAATCAATGAAAAATATTGGAATGATTCCTGAAATTGTGGTAAGGTACAGAAGCCCCTATTTTGCTCATATTTTTAAAGGTGGCTATTCAGCCGGTTACTATAGTTATGTTTGGGCTGAAATTTTAGATGCTGATGCATTTGAAGCTTTTAAAGAAAATGGAATTTTCGATAGAAAAACTGCTACGGCATTTAGGAAAAATATTCTTGAAAAAGGAGGTACAGGAGATGAGATGGAAGAATATATTGCTTTCAGGGGTAAAGAGCCTACTATTGATGCTCTGTTGAAAAGAAAGGGAATTAAAGAGTAAATATTTGAAGAAATAATAAAAAAGGGTTGAACAAATAAAACATTAATTCAACCCTTTTTTGTTGTATAGGTTCAATGTAAGATTCTGTCCTTTACAGGCTATAAAAACAAGAATGAGTGAAATAAACAAGCTAATACAGTATGGCTGCGAAGGGTTGGCTTAAATAATGTATATTTCTGATATTATTTTTTTCTTCCTGAATTTATCTATTCATTTTTAATCTTGTATTTAAATATGTTCTTGTACGATTTTTTATTCTGTTACCAAATTTATAGATAAATCCAAAATAAATAGATCTTTTGTTTTGATTCATATAGGATTTTGAATTAAAATCTTCACTCCAACTATAATAAATATATTTTTTGTTAGTAATATCATTAAGTTTTAATGAGAATGTCAACCTATCAGATATCTTTTTACTAACGCCTAAATAAATCCTAATACCACCTTCTACTTTTGATGTATAATAATTAATTGACGAATAATATGGTGTAAAGAAATAAGTACTCCAATTATTTTTAAAATATAACCTTACCGTATATCTAATATTATAGTCAAAATAATCACGTTCATTTTCTATACCATTGTAACTATACAATTGATACGTTTTGTTGTAACTGCCTGATAAATACATAGTGCACCACTTTGCTGCTTTCCAATTAATTGAAGTATACAAAGAATAAATACTATTTTCTGAAACATTGCCCCATGTTTTTATTGAAATACTATCTTGAGATATATTATATATTTTGCTAATTATGTCAGAACCGTAAACATAAGATATATCTGTATTAATTGATATTTTATCCCAATTTTGAGAAACACTTAATTCAAATGAATCATTGTAAGCTGGTTTAAGCTTAATATTTCCAACCATCTTTTCTGATAAAAAGTCGCTTTCATTAACAAATGGGCATAATTGAAAATTATATGGACGTTCTATACGGCGACTGTAGCTTAAACTGAAATCTAAATTATCATTTAAGGAATACATGAACCCAAAACTTGGAAAAAAATCTATATAGTTATTTGAGTTTTTATCGTTTGTTTTATCAATAAAAGTATTAGTATATGTAAATTCTAACCTAATTCCTGAATTAAACTTTATGTTTTTATATGAATATGTTAACAAACCATAACTTCCAAATATATTTTCGTTGTAAACAAACTTATTTTTCATTGAGATACTATCTGCCCACGTATTATTCGTAACATCGAAGTAAGCTCCTGAATTTTGATTGGTTTCAATTTCTCTAATTGTGTTCAGTCCTGTTTCAAATTGTATTTTTTTGTTCAACCAATAATTCAAATTTAACTGAATATCACTATTTTTATTTTCTTTAGAGGGTGTATGTTTAAAACCTGTGTTTTTTTGTTCTATATAACTTGTGATTTGTTCATATTCTGATTCTTCGGTAGCAATACTTTGAACCGCATCTAAAGTTAAGTAAGTATCCTTTCTTTTAAATAAATGCTTATATGAAAAAGTTAAATCATTTTTTCTATATATATCATTAGAAATAATATCATTATTGTTCAAGACAGTTTGCTCGTTTTGTGTCTCTTTAAATTCTGTTGTTTTTTTTGACCCACCCCTATCGTTCGGTTGAGACCAAAATATTGAAACCAAATTTAAACTATCACAGTCATAATCAAAACCTGCTTTTAAATTATAACGCAAAAAGTTTTGTCTATTAGTTACGTCTTCATGCTGGATTATATATGAATTAATATTTTTATCAAGATATCCCTCAGAATACCCTCCATAGTAATTTGCATTTGCAGTAGCAAATAAATTAATCTTTTTTGTTCCAAAATTTATTGTTGCTGCTGTATTATAGGAATTATCACTACCGCCACTTGCCTGAACCAAACCATTTAAACCCTTTTTCTTTTTTTTTGTAATAACGTTTATTATGCCTCCTAAACCTTCAGGGTTATATTTAACTGAAGGATTGGTAATAACTTCAATTTTAATAATATCACTTGCAGGAATATCAAATAATTGACTTGGAGTAATACTTGAAGGTTTTCCATTAAGCAAAACCTTAAACGATTGATTTTTAAGTTTGATATTTCTGCCTTCTACACTAATTTGCGGAACTATCTCTAATGCTTCGGCAGCTGACCCACCTGAAGCTGCAATTGATTTATCAATACGAACAATTTTTTTATTTGCTTGCAATTTTATTAATTTCAACTCGTCTTTTACAATTATTTCATCTAATGATTTACTATCAATTTCTAAAAAAATATTTCCAAAGTCTATTTCATTATTATTTAAATATTCATTGATTACAATTTGCTTATCTAAATATCCTAATGAACTAATGGACAAATAATATTTACCTTGTGGTAATTTCTTAATCCTGAAATAACCTTTATCATTGCTTATTGTACCGCTAACGAGTGTTGAATCCTTTACATTATAAACTATTACAGAAGCGAACATTACTGCATTATTACTATTTTTTTCAATAAGTCTGCCATGTATTTTGAAAGGATTATTCTGAGCTTGTATTATTATTGCAATATTAATACACAGACTGAAAAGTACAAATTTTATCACTATGCGATAGAAGAATATTTTAATGATTTTTGAGTGTGCCATAGTTTAGCATATTTCTTATTCTCAAATTCTCCTATGGATAACTCCGAGGGAGAGAGGATATTACCAAAACCCACAACAAATATATAAAAGTATTTTGGGTACACGATGAATTGAGCATATTTTGAATTTAGTTCAACAATTACTAATTGTTGGGTTTTGCAGACCACTCTGTCATTCTGAGAAAAAATGAAACTAAGTTAAGTATTTTAGGAATTCCCTGCTACAACAAACTGTTATCCTGTGAACGATAGTAAGGAGATATCTCATTATGCTATCGCTATTTTTCGACATAATGGAAATAAGAAAGGGGGATTTCTCACTCCGCTTCGCTGCGTTTCGAAATGACAGAAATTGAAAAAACATGTCAAGAATTGCAACTCGATGGCTATTGTGTTTTAAATATCTGTTTTAGCATGTGTTGTAAGTTGTAGCTATTACGTTTTTATTTATACCAAAATTTAATCCATACTAAATTATACAATGCCTATGTAATAGCTGTTATAGACCAAGCATTGGATTAATAGAAATATCCAATCGGCATAACATCATCATAGTCTCCAGTTTATTTTTTGTCAAAAATGTCTGAAAAAATCTATCTGATTCTTTTTAATATTATTGATTAATCAACTAAAGCCTATTCATAATCTTCAATTGGATTACAGGTACAAACCAAATTTCTGTCGCCATAAGCATCATCAATCCTGCTTGATGCAGGCCAGAATTTATTTTCCTCAATCCATGGCATGGGAAAAGCTGCTTTTTGTCTGTCATAACTGTAGTCCCAATTGTTACTTGTTACCATTTGGGCAGTATGAGGAGCATTTTTTAGTACATTATTTACTTTATCCGCCTTGCCATCTTCAATTTCTTTTATTTCATTATAAATAGAAATCATAGTTTTAATAAATCGGTTTAATTCTTGTAACGATTCACTTTCGGTTGGTTCAACCATTAAAGTACCATGCACAGGAAACGATAAAGTAGGGGCATGAAAGCCGTAGTCCATGAGCCTTTTAGCAATATCCAATTCAGTTATTCCTGAAGTTGCTTTGAAATTTCTACATTCTAGAATCATTTCGTGTGCAACGCGGTTTTTTTCTCCGGTATATAAAATGTTATAATAATCTTTAAGTGATGATGCAAGATAATTAGCGTTTAATATAGCCATTGCTGTTGCTTGTTTTAAACCTGTTTTGCCCAGTAATTTAATATATGCATGTGCAATGGTTAAAATACTTGCACTCCCAAAAGGAGCAGCTGAAATTGCTGAAATTGCTTTATTCCCACCGGTTTTAATTAGTGAATGTCCGGGCAAGAATGCTTCCAGCTTTTCGTTAACGGCAATTGGCCCAACGCCGGGGCCACCACCTCCATGAGGAATTCCAAAGGTTTTATGAAGATTTAAATGACAAACATCGGCTCCAATATTTGCCGGATTTGTATAACCAACCTGTGCATTCATATTAGCACCATCCATATAAACCAAACCACCATTGTGGTGAATTATTTGTGTCATTTCTGCTATTTGGCTTTCAAAAACGCCATGGGTTGATGGATATGTAACCATGAAAGCAGCCAAATTGTCTTTATTTTCTTCAGCTTTAGCTTTTAAATCATTTACATCAATATTTCCGTTTTCATCACATTTTATAACAATAACTTTTAAGCCTGCCATTACACCACTGGCCGGATTTGTGCCATGTGCCGATGCCGGAATTAAAACTATATTACGGTGCGATTCATTGTTACTTGTATGAAAAGCATTAATTACCATTAAGCCTGAATATTCACCTTGTGCGCCTGAATTCGGTTGTAGAGAAACAGCATTAAATCCGGTAATTATTTTCAAATCTTCAATCAATTCATTTATTAATATGCGATATCCTTCTGCCTGATCTGCCGGAACAAATGGATGAATTTCTCCAAATTCAGGCCACGACAAGGGCAGCATTTCAACGGCTGCATTTAATTTCATAGTACATGAACCCAATGATATCATTGAGTGAGTCAGTGATATATCTTTGCGCTCCAGTTTTTTAATGTATCGCATCATTTCTGTTTCCGACCTGTATTTTTTGAATAGTTCGCTATGTAAAAAAGTACTTGTTCTAATAAATTTCGGGTCAAAATAAATGTTGCCTTTGGCCTTCTCAAGTAAAATAGTTTCTTTTTGAACTGCTTGTGCAAATAAATCTGTTAATATTTGTAAATCATCAAAAGAGGTAGTTTCGTCAATACTAATTCTAACCGACAATTTATTAATGTAATTCAAATTAATTTTATGGTTTTCTGTTAACTTTTTTAGTTCTTTAACTGTTTTTACATCAGGGCATTGAATTGTAATTGTGTCGAAAAAATCTTTGTTGTTTAGCTGATAGCCAAGTAGTTTTAACGAGTTGTTTAACAATCCGGTAAATTCGTGAATTTGTTGTGCAATGCTAATTAATCCATCTGCACCATGATATACGGCATACATGCCTGCCATAGTTGCTAAAAGTGCCTGGGCAGTACAAATATTGGAAGTTGCTCTTTCTCTTTTTATATGTTGCTCGCGTGTTTGTAAAGCCATGCGGTAGGAATTTTTACCTTCAGCATTTACTGAGATTCCAATAATTCTGCCCGGAATATTTCTTTTATATTTTTCCGATGAAGCAAAATATGCTGCATGAGGGCCGCCAAATCCCATTGGAATTCCAAATCGCTGTGTTGAACCAACAACAACATCTGCTCCCCATTCACCCGGAGGTGTTAGCAAAGCAAGACTCAGAATGTCGGCTGCCACAACAACTGTAGCTTCAGACAGATGCGCTTGTTCTGTAAATGTTTTATAATCAATTATTTCACCATTTGCCGCAGGGTACTGTACAATGGCTCCAAAAACTTTTTCACTAAATGAAAAATTATTATAATTTCCTGTTTTTAATTCAATGCCTAATGGCAATGAACGCGTTTTTAATACATCAAGTGTTTGAGGAAAAATATTCTCATCAACAAAGAAAATATTAGCCTCATTTTTAACTTTACTTCTTGGCCTGGTGTGAAACGCCATAATCATAGCTTCAGCAGCAGAAGTGGCTTCATCCAATAACGATGAATTTGCAATTTCCATTCCTGTTAAATCGCATATAATTGTCTGGAAATTAAGCAAAGCTTCTAATCTCCCCTGTGAAATTTCTGCCTGGTAAGGCGTATAAGAAGTGTACCAGGAAGGATTTTCTAATATATTTCGTAAGATAACTGCAGGTGTTATTGTTCCATAATAACCTTGTCCGATATATGATTTAAAAATTTTATTTTTTGATGCTATATCTTTAATTCGATTAAAGTATGCATATTCGCTTATTCCTTCTTCAAGGCTAAGCGGCTTGTCCAGTAAAATTGATTTGGGAATAGTTTCATTTATCAATTCATTGATGGATGAAACACCAATTTTTTCCAACATTGAGCTAATTTCATTTTTGCGAGGCCCAATGTGTCGAGAAGCAAAATTGTTAATTGTCATTTGAATATATTTTTAAAGATATACTGTAAAATTAAAAGCGCAAAATTAAAAAGATCTATCTACTTATTTTTGTTTTTATTACTTTTTAATAGAATTAATTAGTTTCGTCAGTATTTAATAAAATGTTGGATTAAAAAATTTTATGTACGTTTGTAAAAACATTCAAAAGTACTATGAAAAGAACATTTTTTATATTGATAAATGTCATACTCTTTGGGTTTATTAATAATTTTTATGCACAAAGTACGCTTTGGCTTATGAATGGTAAAAAACTAACTATTGATAATTTTGAAATAGTTGAAAATGAGGGAGAAACATTAATAAAATATTATAATACACACGGAAAATACAAGAAAATTGAGATGATAGATGTATTTTCTGTAACTGATACAATCGGAGATGAAACAGTTTTTCATTCTAATGATACAATTAATGGAATTGCAATGAATAAAATTCAACTTCGTAGTTTTTTGCAAGGAGAGCAAGAAGCTATATTAAATTATTCTGATTATTTTTCATTTATCAGTAGTTATCCTATTGGATTTGTATCGGTATTTTACCCTCCTTTTAGTAAAATATTTCTTTTTCCGGTGTATCCAAGTGCTTATGTTAGTGTTATAGGGTTATCCAGCCCTGAATATGAGCAAATTGTAAATGAATATCCTAAGCAAATTGATAATCCTTATTTTGTTATGGGATATAAAGAAGCAGTAAGGAAAAAGAGAATTAAAAACAGCCTTTTAGGAGCAGGAGCCGGGTTATTGTCAGGTATTGTAGTTGCTATTTTAATTGGATATTAGTTTACATATCCGTTTAAAAAAGGGTTCAATTTTTTTTCAACTCCGATAGTAGAGTTTTCACCATGTCCGGGAAAAATTGTATAAGTATCGCCTAAAGGAAGAATTTTGGTATTAATTGAATACATTAATTGTTCATGATTTCCACCTTGTAAGTCAGTTCTTCCGATACTACCGTGAAAAAGAGTATCGCCTGTAATTATAAATTTTTGTTCCTGATTAAAAAAGGCAAGGCTTCCTGGAGAATGGCCGGGAACGTGTAAAATACTAATTACTGATTGCCCGAATTTAATACAATCTTCTTCATCTAAATAAATATCGGGCATGGGTGGATTTTCCATTTTAAAACCAAAAATATGGGCGTGTTCTACCGCATTATTTAATAAGAAAACATCATCTTTATGGCATTCTACCCGTAAGTTAAATTCTTTTTTTAATGCCATATTGCCTAAAATGTGATCTACATGACAGTGTGTATTAAGTAAAATTTCCGGTTTTAGATTGTGTTTGGCAATAAAAGAAACTATTTCTTCAATTTCTTCAGTAGTTTGACAGGCTGCATCAATTATTACACATTTTCCTGTTGAATCATATAATAAATATGTATTTACGCTAAAGGAGTTAAATACAAAAGTTTGAATTTCAATCATAGTTTTGGTAAAAATGGATTAAAGATTGCTTTTTTTAGGCTAAACAGGTAAAAATAACTGTCTAAATTGCATCTATATTAAATGGGTTTATCTGTAAATAGTTAATTGTTAATAGGATGGAATTATTTTAATAGTCCTTCATCTCTAATGAGTAACAAAATAGAAGCATGATTTATAATTATATACTTTTCACCATTAAAAACTATTTCATAGGCACTATTTTGCAAATAAATAGCTAAATCGCCGGTATGAGGTTGTAATGGTACGTACTTGATATCATCTTTTTTTTCTTTCCATGGTTCGTCCATGTCTGTTAAAGCAGGAATAGGATAGCCCGGGCCAACTTTAATAACATAACCTGAATGGATTTTTTCTTTTTCCTGAATTCCGGGTGGCAAATAAAGTCCTGATTTGGTTTTCTGTTGCGGATTTTTAGGTTTAATTAATACGCGGTCGCCTACCAATATAAATTTTTCAAAATCTTTTTCTTCAATAGCTAATGCCATAAACTTAAATTTTCACAAATATATATTTATTTGATGAAATGAAAATAAAAAAAAAGAGGCTGTCTGAAAAAGTGTCTTTTCTGCCAAATAGGGAAAATCTCCATGTTTATAAACTATTGTTTATATAAGGAATGGGATTTTGCTTTGCCGAGCTAAAAGTTCTCATTTTATTCGAAATTATAGATATGTAACCTTTTTGGACGGCCTCTTTTTAATACATAAACTAATTCAATCTGTATTATTTTTTAGGGATATTTTTTAAGGTTTCTACCAGAAAATCCCAGAATTTTTGAACAGTAGCTATATTTACTTTTTCATCGGGCGAGTGAGGAAATCGAATAGTAGGGCCAAACGATATCATGTCCCAATTAGGGTAAGCACCACCAAGTAAGCCACATTCTAAGCCAGCATGAATACCTTTTATTTCGGGTATATTGCCCCATTTGTTTTTGTAAACTTCCTGCATAACTTTAAGAATGTCAGAATCCATATTCGGTTTCCATCCCGGATATTGGCCATCAAAAACAATGTTAGCCTCGGCAAGTGTGAAAACACTTTCTACCATATTTTCTAAGTCGTCTTTTGCTGAATCAACTGAACTTCTGAGTAAACAAAGAACTTCAACTTGTTCATTTTCAGATTTTACAATAGCTAGGTTAGTTGAAGTTTCTACCAATCCTTCCATATCATTACTCATTCTTATAACTCCGTTCGGACAAGCATAAATAGCATTTATTAAATTTTTCTGTGTTTTTTCATCCATAACAAACGATGGAGTTTCAGTACTTTCAAATGTAAATGATAAATCAGGTTCTACAGATTTTAGTTCATTTTTAAAAATAGTTTCGTGTTCTTTTATACTTTGTTCAAAATCTGAAATATTTGTTTTAGGAACAACTACAGTTGCAAAAGCTTCTCTTGGAATAGCATTTCGCAAACTGCCTCCTTCAATGGCTGATAATTTCATTCCATAATTTGAAGCTGCAAAGCGCATAAATCTAAAAATGAGTTTATTGGCATTGCCTCGTCCTAATGGAATATCTAATCCTGAATGGCCGCCTTTAAGGCCTTTTATAATTAATTTATATGCTTTAATATTAGCAGGAACTGATTCTTTTTTATAGTTGAATGAAGCATTAGCATTTGTGCCACCGGCACAACCAACATACAATTCACCTTCATCTTCCGAATCCATATTTAACAAAATGTCGCCATCAAGTAAGCCCGGTTTTAATCCAAATGCTCCGGTCATTCCTGTCTCTTCATCAATAGTAAATAATGCTTCAACAGGGCCATGTTGCATATCGGTGGATTCTAATACGGCCATAGCGGCAGCAACACCAATTCCATTGTCAGAACCTAATGTAGTGCCATTTGCAGTAACCCATTCTCCATCAATATATGCTTCAATAGGGTCTTTTTCAAAATCATGGTCTTTATCTGAATTTTTTTGAGGAACCATGTCTAAATGGCCTTGTAAAACAACACCTTTTCTGTTTTCCATTCCCGGTGTAGCAGGTTTTTTTATAATTACATTACCAATTTCATCAACCTTGGTTTCTAACCCTAGTTTTTCGCCAAAGTTTTTCATAAACTCAATAATATTTCCTTCTTTTTTTGAGGGATGTGGTATTTGACATATACTTTCAAAATTTTTCCACAGTTTAGTTGGGTTAAGACTACTTAAATTCGTATTCATATTTTTAATATTTAATTATTAGTACTTTTTACAAAAAAGATTTCAAAATTACCCAAATATTGGATAGTATCAAATTATAAAAGAGATGAAATTTTGGTTAGATATTAATGCTCTGAAAATGTTTTTAATAACTTTCGGTAACTTGAAAATATATTTGCTCGTGAAACAAAACCCTGGTATTTTCCATCTTTTAATACGGGAATATTAAATTTTCCTGATTTTTGAATTTTGGTAGCTACTTGTTCCATCGGCTCATCAATTGAAATAGTTAAATCGGGAACAATCATCAGGTTTTTAACGAATGTGTTATCGTATAATTCCGGTTTAAACATAATATGCCTGATATTGTCAAGATAAATAACTCCCATAAAATTGTTTTCATCGTCAACTACCGGGAACAAGTTTCTGTGCGACTTGGTAATATCTTGTACCAAATCGCCTAAAGTATTGTCAAGGTGAACAGGAATAAAGTTAGTTTCCAAATGATTTTTAACACGCATCAACGATAGAACATTTTTATCCTTATGGTGTGTTAATAATTCACCTCGTCTTGCTAATTGATAA
Source organism: Chlorobiota bacterium (assembly GCA_013152655.1). GTDB lineage: Bacteria > Bacteroidota > Bacteroidia > Bacteroidales > B39-G9 > JAADFW01. The sequence goes on along the minus strand of JAADFW010000055.1, from coordinate 11,123 downwards.
GTATAAACAGAATTGGGCTCAAAATGCATCATAGTAGCATATGAAATAGTAGAAACTATCATTAATGGCATTAAAAGTTGATAGCCGCTGGTTATTTCGGCAATAAGGAAAATAGCAGTAAGTGGTGCATGTAAAACTCCTGCAATAGTTCCGGCCATTCCAACCAGTGCAAAATTCACAATGTTAATATCGAAATGAAAATAGTTAGCCAAAAGGGCAAAAAACAAACCGAAGTTAGCTCCCATAAAAAGCGAAGGAGCAAAAATTCCTCCTACACCTCCTATTGCAAATGTAATGGTGGTAGCAAATGGCTTTAATAGTAAAACAATAGCAAACAAAAGAAATAATATTGAAAAATGATTATTGAAAAAACTATTGAGAGAATTGTTAGTTAAAAAACTGTAATCACCTTTTAAACAAGAATTAATAACTTCATAACCTTCTCCATATAGTGTAGGTAGTGAGAAAATCAAAACACCTAATATTCCTCCTCCAAGCAACAATTTTTTAAATACTTTATCAGTTTTTTCAAAATAATCAGTCACTTTTATAAATGTTCTTGTAAAATATAATGACAAAAACCCGGTTAAAATACCAAGTAAAATGTATAATGGAATATCGGCCAATAAAAATTTTTCGGTTAATACCACTTTCTGAAGTATAGTATCTTGTCCCAGAAATAAATATGAGGTTAGTGCACCTGATACCGATGCGAGTAAAACCGGTAAAATAGTTGTCATAGTTAAGTCAAGCATGATTACTTCTAAAACAAATACAATTGCGGCAATAGGAGCTTTAAAAATAGCAGCCATAGCTCCTGCGCTGGCACAAGCTAACAGTAAGGTTAAACGCCGATAGTCAAGCCGGAATAAACGGCCAATATTTGAGCCAAAAGCAGCTCCGGTTGCTACAGTCGGGCCTTCTAAGCCTACCGAGCCGCCAAAACCAACTGTTAATACACTTGTTATAATAGACGAAAACATATTATGGCTTTTCATTATGCCATTATTCTTAGAAATAGCATAAAGTGTACTGGGAACTCCATGCCGTACATGATGCTTTATGATATATTTAGTAAAAAGAACAGTAAAAAAAATACCTATGGTAGGATAAACGAAAAATAAATAGTTATGAAATTGTGAAGCAAGTTGATAAGTTAATATATGCTTTAAAAGATGAACTAAATTTTTAATTGTAACTGCTCCAAATCCTGCAATAACTCCTACAATGACACTTAAAATAAGGATAAAACGTTTATCGCTTATATATTTTAAACGCCAGATAAGTATTGATTTTACAATATTACTGAACCTTTTTTTCATAAAGTACTATAAATAAATCACAAGGCACTAAAATAACTTTTTATTTATTTAATTGAATCATTTTTCAGGGGTTTTGTTTTAATAATTATAAACAGGACGGAGGTGCTTTAAAATAATTGCCATAATAAATTGAAAATATTAACGGTAATAATAAATTTACAAAAACTTTTAACCATATGAAGAAATATAATTTTAATGAAATCATAAAACGAGAAGATACAAATTGTGTTAAATATGATATGCGGAAGCATTTTTTTGGAATCAATGATGTAATGCCAATGTGGGTAGCTGATATGGATTTTAAAACTCCGGATTTTATAATAGATGCTCTTAAAGAACGATTACAACATCCTGTTTTAGGCTATTCTTTTTTTTCAGATGAATATTTTCACTCAATAATAAACTGGTTAAATAAAAAGCATGATTGGATGGTGCAGAAGGATTGGATTTCATTTAGTCCGGGTGTGGTTCCCGGTTTTTCATTATTAATACAAGCATTAACTAAGCCGGGCGATAAAATAATAATTCAACCACCGGTTTATCATCCTTTTTTTTCAGCAATTAAAGATAATGACAGAGTGATAATCGAAAATGAGTTGATTTTGAAGGATATGAAATATTATATGAACTTTGATGATTTAAAAGAAAAAGTAAAAGAGGGTGCAAAAATGCTTTTGTTATCAAATCCGCATAACCCGGGTGGCCGTGTATGGACAAAAAATGAAATGGAAGAGCTTGGAAATATTTGCTATGAAAATAATGTACTTATTGTTTCTGATGAAATACATTCTGACCTTGTTTTTGAAAAAAACAAACATATTCCATTAGCTTCAATAAACCAAAACATTGCTGAAATAACCATTACGTGTATGGCTCCAAGTAAAACATTTAACCTGGCCGGCTTAGCAACTTCATTTTTGGTAATTTCAAATAGTAATTTGTTAGAAAAGTATAAAGAAGCTCTTAATAAATTACATATATGGTATGGAAATATATTTGGTGTAACAGCATTGGAGGCTGCTTATAATAAAGGATTTGAGTGGGTTAATCAATTAATGAAATATATTGAGAATAATTTGCAAATTTTAGTTGCTTTTCTGGAAAAGAACATTCCGGAAATAAAAGCCATGATGCCAGAAGCAACTTACCTGGTTTGGCTTGATTGCAGAGCATTGAAAATGGATGATGAATTGTTAAAAAAGTTTTTTGTTGAAAAGGCCAAAGTGGGCTTAAACAGTGGTGTTGAATATGGAAAAACGGGAGCAGGATTTATGCGAATGAATATTGCTTGTCCTGAAATTATTCTCAAAGAAAGCCTGCAAAGAATATACAACGCTGTGAAATTGAACTGATTTTCTTATCTTTGCGCAACTTTTTAATTTAGAAATCGCATTTTGATATAAAATATATATTTATGATTGAACTTACCAGAGAATTTATACATGATTTACCAAAAGCTGAATTGCATTGCCATTTAGATGGCTCAATGCGCGTTGAAACTATTATTGAATTGGCAAAAGACCAAAACGTAACTTTACCAAAAAAAACACCTAAAGAGCTTAAGAAGTATTTAGAAGCAGGGCCTGATTGCAAAAGTTTAGAAGATTATTTAAAACCATTTGATGTAACTTGCTCGGTACTTCAAACAGAAGAATCGCTAAGAAGAGCTACTTTTGAATTAGGCGAAGATTGTGCAAAAGAAAATATTAGATATTTGGAAATACGTTTTTCACCTATTTTACATGTTGAAAAAGGATTAAAATTAACAGAAGTAGTTGATGCAGTTTTAAAAGGAAAAGCTGAAGCTGAAGAAAAGTTTAATATTGTAATTGGAATAATTATATCAAGCCTTAGGCATTTTGACCCACAAACTTCTTTAACTTTGGCAGAACTATGTGTAGCTTATAAAAACAGGGGAGTGGTTGGCTTTGACTTAGCCGGCGCAGAGGCAAATTTTCCGGCTAAAGACCATAAAGAAGCATTTTATTTGATTATCAATAATAATATTAATACTACAGTTCACGCCGGTGAAGCATACGGCCCGGAATCAATACATCAAGCTATTCATTATATAAGTGCCAATAGAATCGGGCATGGTACAAGATTAAGAGAAAATGGCGATTTGCTGAACTACGTGAACGACCATCGCATTCCGCTTGAAATGTGTATTACTTCAAATGTGCAGACAAAAGCTGTAAAAACTTTTGCCAATCACCCTATTCGCTTTTATTTTAATTTGGGGTTGCGTGTTACTTTAAATACTGATAATCGTTTGATTTCCAGAACTACATTGACAGATGAATATATGTTGGCCGTTACCAAATTTGGTTTTACACCTGATGAAATAAAATATTTAATCTTGAACGGTTTTAAATCTGGTTTTTTACCTTTAAACAAAAAAATAAAACTTATCCATAACACTACCCGGGAGTTAGAAGAAAAAGGCATGATTATTAAGAAGGATTATATTTAAGAAAATTTATTTTCTCGTAATAAATAAATTCTTTTATCAGGTATTCGATATTAAAAATATGATTTAGCTTTTAACCCGGAAAATGTATGCATTTTCCGGGTTAATTCTAATATAGAACTCAGTTTATTAGAAACTGTATTTTATTTTTGTATATATCATAGAGTTATCTTTGTATTGCCCAAACCTTCCGTTTCTATCGCCTACAAAAATATTCGAGCCTAAAAGAATTGAAAAACTATCGTCAAAATCATAGGTTATTTTAGGCCGAATTAATGCATCTTCATATGTTAAACCAATGTATGAGAATAATTCAAGATGCAATGTTTCTCGCAAAATATCAATTCTGGCTAAAAAAGTCATTGTGTTTTCAACTTCTTTGTCAAGCATCAAGTCGTCATAATCTAAAATGGTTTGTTGAATAAACTGGGAACTTAATTTTATATCTCCTATGCTGAAATCAACTCCAACAAGATAGTGGAGATAATCCTTTTTTACAGTTGCATCAGCTTGTGCAGGGTCTTCTGTTTGAAAATATTTTCCATTATAGTAAGCTCCTTCACCTCGCAAAATAATGCCTTTTATTTCTGTGCTGAATGAACCACCTCCAACATTAAGGCGGTGATGCTCAGGTGTTATATTAAGGCCTGTTAATACGGGACTTCCACTTGACATGTCAATTTGTTTTTTTATATGCATTGTCGGATTATCATCCCAGGTATATCCACCCATTATTTCGAAATCAATAGCCGATGTTAAAGCCGTGTATTTTGCAAAAAACTCACTGTTTTCAAGACTGGGTTTAATGGTTGATTTAGACCAGTCGAAAGTTGGGGTAATAAGAAATTCGGGTTGTTTATACCAAATTGATCCTACCGGAGGAATCTCGGTTGGTGTAAATACAGGAATCCATATAACCTCAAAAGTGTGATTTCCAATGTAATAATCTAATTTTGTGGATAGTATTCCGGTTCTTATTTCATCAAAATCAGGGAGTAAAAATTCAGTAAGGTCCAGAGGAGAAACTATGTCAGTAATAAAAACACCATCTGCTTTGCCCCAAACAATTTGTTGCTGGCCTATACGAAGGTCAAAATTCTTAAAATACATATCCAGATAAAGCTCTCTTAACCGTAAATCTAATTTATTATTATCATAATGGTAAAGAATTGGATTAGCTTTAAAAGCTACTTTGTCTCCCATCTTATCGAAATTTATATCTAACGTATTTTGTAATATTGAAAAATCTCCGGTTTCAAATAAAACTCCGGTGTAATTTCTTACATACCCTGTAATATCAGGGTTTTGGGCTGTTATAAATTGACTTGTCGCTAAAAGCAATGCCAATATTAGTCTATTTGTTTTCATTTTTTTTTTATTAGTATTAAAATCTTAATTTTTCTGTCATAATGCCAAAGCGGATAACATTTATGTTGTGGCCGAAATAAATGTTATAAAAGTCTGACCCATGATAAAACTCAATAAACAAACCAATGTCTTCAAAAAATGCAGGGTGGTAATAAAGCGAAAAACTTAAGTTAAGCCTTTTTAATGATAAGTTGTTCAAATTATTTATTTTCCCAAACATATATGTAGTTTGTCCTTTTAGTGAAATACTTGCTTTTTTTGCCATGTATTGATTGGTAAATGCAGGTATTTTAAAAATAGAAAATTGCGAATTCCACCTGTATAAACTGTATATTCCGTCTAATTCATCAATGCTTAATGCAGGAGGATGAATTTCTATTGATGTGCCAAAAAACTGTGCAGCATTATATCTTGAACTGTAATTAGTTTTTATTAAACCGAGTTCATAATAATTTGTTGAGAAATTACCGCTTTTATAGTTAATAGTGCCATCTTCAAGATAAAAATCACCTTCCTGTCCATTAGAGTGATGTGCTAATTTTCCAAACAGGCTTAAACTGTTTACTCCGGCTTTTGAGCTTAATAAATAGTAAACAGTTATTTGGGGCATATAACTTGGCGTTCTTACCGGAAACGATTCTTCACGGTACATTCTAAGAATAATTTGTGGGGTAATAACACCCATTAACCTGGAATTTTTGCTTACACGAATATAAAAATTGGGTATTAAATTTCCTTCAAACCAAAGATGCTCAATATTTCCAATATCAGTTGGGAAAGTAATGTAACTTGTGCCATGATGTACTCTGGCTATAGTAGCCAGTCCAACTTCAGGCACAGAATCATTTTTTTCAATCCCGCTACATGTAACTGAAAATGTTAGTAAAAGCAATATGATTATTAATTTGTCCATTTAATTAGTAAACCAATTCCGTTTGGTTAATGTTATTTATTCAAACATTTTAATTTTTCACAATTACATTGATAACTTTATATTCCTCTCATCATCATGCGTTCGGTAAAATAGGAATCGGACACTCCGTTATTAACATTTACATTGCTTAGTTGCATGATTGTTTTATGTTTTTTTTGCATATTTTCCATTGTAATTTTCATAACTACAATTATGCCGTTAATGGTTTGAGAATTACCAACAGTCATAATTTTAAGCAATTCTCCATCTTCATCATAAAACTCTTTTTTTACACCTATAAAAGTTGCTTTGTCAATCCAGGTTATGGTTTTTGAATACATATAATCTTTATCGACTGAAGTACTTTCTACAACATAACAAAGTTTTCCGTCAACATTTTCTTCCATTAACAAAGTATGTGTATCGTCTTCTAATTTTCTGTCGCCAAGATCATCATAAGTAAAGTCAGAACCCATAAAATAATCACTTTTACTATCGCTTGAAATTCTTTTGGTTTTCCTGAGAGCCGGTAAATAAATCCATTGGTCGTCGTTTTTTGATTCATCATCATAAGACCAATTCATAAACGAAGTGTTTTTTACATCGGCAGGCGAAACAAAGAACATTATTTTCTTTTCAACTGTTCCATAATCTTTAATAAATTGTTTAAGTTTTCGTACCCGTTCTTTATTCTGGGCATTAATTAATATCATGCTTAAATCTGATGTTTGGTCATTACCCGTATCGCGATTATAAACTTTTTCAATAATTTGTTTTCCCGTTAAGTTTTGTGAAATGGAAGCCGGGTTTGTTGCAATAAATATTGCAATTAGAATTGTTGTAATTTTTAGTGTTTTCATTTTTATCATTTTTTAGTTATTATTATCAATATCTAACAGTTATACAACTTGTCAGGTATTCTTGCTTTTATTTTTTTTTGAAATAAATGTTTGATTGGTATAGGAGTACCAACATAATTGTTAAAGTTCCTACAAAGCTTGTAAACATATTAAGCGAGACCAGTGCTCCTAATTCACGGTTTGGTGGAAATACTGAGAAAAGAAGAACCATAAATCCGGCTATTACTACTATTGCGTTAAATATTATTGCTTTGCCGGAATGTGCCATTGTCTTTTGGGCTGCTATCATTTTATTGTCAGTATTTGTGGCATTGTGCCTGTATTGTTCCAGAAAATGCACTGCATAATCAATACCAATACCAATTGCAATACTTGATAATAAAGCAGTTGTGGTATTTAGCGGAATACCGAGAAAACCCATTATGCCAAAGCTTATAAGTGCGGTTATAATGATTGGAACCGAACCGATTAAGCCAATTTTAACGCTTTTAAACATTAGTGATAACAGCACTATAATGGTTATTAGTGAAAGAATCAGGCTTTTTATTTGCCCTTCAAGAATCAAATCGGTAAAAACCAAGCCTTTATACCCACTTCCTGCATAATTCAATTCAATTCCAAGCTTATTAAAATCATCCTTATAAGTATGAATAACATCAAGTGCTGAATTTATAGCTTTTGAATTATCGCTTTTAAGTTGGAAGGTGACGTTTAGTTTTTCATAATCATAATCAACAACTTTATTTAAATTTTCAGGGTCGCCTGACATTTCGTAAAGCAACAGATATTGGGCAATCATATTTTTATCATCCGGAATTGTATTATAGGCCTCATTATCAGCATTCATTACTTTATTCATACGATTTATATAATCAGCTAACGAAAATGTATTCCCCACAACCTGAAGTTGATTATCTACATCTTTTTGCATTTTGTTTACAAGCTTGAGCACTTCAGGTTCTTTAAACATATCTTTTTTTCCTTTGGAATCTAATATTAAATTCAGTGTGCTTGTACCTCCAAAATGTTCGTTTATGAATTTATCTGTTTGAACAATTTCACTATTCTTTTCAAACTTTTCCAGGAAACTTGAATTAATCCATATTTCTTGCATGCCTATCAGGGAAAAAATTATAACTGCTGCTGTTCCAAGGATAGAAACATATTTGTGTTTAATAATCCATGCAGCAAACGAATTAGCTGTTTTTGAATGAGAAGAACCGCCCTTATCTTCGTCCATATTTATTTTTTTTGCTTTAGGCAGGCCGAAAATCATTATGCCAGCGGGCAAAAAGACTAAAGAAAACACCATTGCCATCATTACTCCAAAGGCTGTAAAAATTCCAAAATATTTAACAGGATAAACCTGCGATGTAAGCAATGAAATGAAGCCCACAGCTGTTGTAACTGATGTCATTACAACCGGTTTCCATAAATGTTTTAGCATGTCTGTAACAGCTTCTTTTTTTGAAGCATTTGGATTATGATCGACAAAAGTGTGTAAGTGTGTGTACAGATGTATTCCGTCGGCAACCCCAATGGCAATGAGCATAACGGGTATCATAGTTGATACGGCATATATTGGTATATTTACAGCAGCCATCAGGCCAAATGCCCAAATTGTTGAAAAGAATACAACGCCGAGAGTTATTAAAGTTCCCTTAAAACTCCGCAAAGTTATAAATAGCACAATGAAAATAACCAGTAGTACAATCGGAACCATTTTTTTCATATCGGCAGGCCCAAGTAGTGCCATTGTTCCTTCTACAATAGGCCGGCCTGCAACATATATTTTTGTGTCTTTTGTTTCCGAATTTTTTGCAACATTAAGTATTTCATTATAAAATTCTTGTGTAAAAACACCATCGCCTATTTCAGCAATAATTACAGTAACAGTTTCGTCATCTGAAACTAAACGGCCAAAAATCATTTCATTGTTTTCTACATTTGTTTTTAATTCTTGTAATTTTTTTTCAGATTTTGGCACTCGTTTAAAGAAGCGTTTTACATCCATTCCGTCTTCGGTACCAACAATATTGTCAGCAGTATAAAGCGATGTTACATCGTCTTTGTTAATTTCTTTGAATTTTTGTAGATGTTTGGTTAGCTGTTTAAGTGTGTCTAATGTTTCGGAGTTAAAAATGCCGTTTTTATTTTCAAGGGCAATAATAATTCCGTCTTTAATATTGAACCATTCTTCAGCCTGATTGCTATATATAAATGCAGGATGATTTTGAGGCATGTACTTGTCCAAATCGGTTTCCATTCTTGAGTTTTTTTTCATAACCATGAAAAAAACTACACTTATTACTACTACAAATAACATTGTTATCCATGGTGTTTTCAATAGTTTGTTTAATAATTTTTCCATTTTTTAAGATTTGTTTGTTAATATTAACTAACTTGAGATATATAAAAAAGCAATTTTATATGATATATTTAAATTGCATGGTTTAATGTTTAGATGATATAAATAATTATAAAATTTTTGTTTGAGTAATTGGCTTAGGTGCTTTTACAACCAGAACTCTTACATTATTTGATGAATTATTATATATACAATGTACTATGTCTTTTGGACTTTCAACAAGGCTGTTTTCTTCAACTACTTGCTTTTCTTTGCCAATTAAAACTTCAGGTTGTCCTTCAAGTACAAAAAAGAAAACATCAACCGGAGTAATGTGTGGTTTTAAACTTTCGCCGGGTTTTAGCTTTATATGAGCTGCCTGGGCAGTTTCTTTATTATATAACATTCTTACATCCACCTGGTGTGGTGTTTCTTTTATTGGTGTTTCATTTAGCTTTGTAATTTTCATTTGTTTATGATTTATTTATAAATTGTTATGTTCCTATCTTACTTTATTGCGTCTATTAATGTATTAAATAAATTATTCCCTTTCTCAATTAAATTAAAACTATGATTTGAGTACTTCCATTTTTTTACCAGCAGTCTGATTGACCCGAAAATCATTAGTGTAATGGTTTCTATATCAACAAAACGTGACATTTCATGTTCTGTTTGCATTTCTTTTAAAATTGCACTTACCATTTTTTCATTTACTTCCTGAATTTTTAAAACAGTATCGCATAACATCTTTTCGTTTTGAAAAATTTCTTCTGAAAAAATGACAGATGTTAGAGCCGGTTGGTTGGTAAAGGTTTCAAAAATCTTATTGAAAAACATTTTTAATCTTTCTAACGGGTCAATATTTAAATTGCTAAATTCTTTTTGTGTTTCAACAAGATTTTGTTTAAATGAAATTAGAATAGTGCTTAAAATATCAAACTTACTTTCAAAATGGCGATAAATAGCCGGTTCGGAAATACCAATTTCTTTTGAAAGGTTTTTAATAGTAAAGCCTTGAATGCCCTTACTGTCAATTAATTTAATTGATTCTTCTATTATTTGTTGTTGTCTGTCTGTTAACATTTAATAATAATGTTAGTTAGTATTCGCTAACAAAGAAACTACTAATATTTTAATTCTGCAAGAAAAAGTGAAATTTAAATAAATTATATTTGTTAAATGATTGATAAACACCATGGTAATTAATTAAATATTATTTAAACTTTCAAAAAAAAGATTCTCATAATTGGAATTGCACTTGTAAATTAACTAAAATTGGATAAATCAATTTTCAATGTATCTGAATAAGCTATATGTGGGTAATATTTTAATAATTCTTTTAAATATAAATCATAGGGCAAGTCTGTGAAACTTCCATAATCATGGGTATATTCAATAAATTTACTGCCAGATTTATTGAACTGTTGAAACAGTGAATCTGTTTTACCGTTAAATTCTAAGGCTGCAACTCCCAACCTGTAACAAAGCGATTTGTTAAAAGCAGGTGTAATTTTAAGCCATTTATGATTGTAATAAACGCCTACACTACCATGAAATACCATCTCATCAGTTTTCAGGGCTTTTTCTAATTTTTCTGAAAGCACATGGTTTTTAACATTGCCAAAGTGAAGACGACAAGGTATATTTGCCACTCTTAATAAAGCACATAATAAAATAGCTTTTTCTACGCAATATGCTGATGGACGTTTCATTATTGAGCTTGCCTTTAAACTTTCCCTGCTTAAGTCAATTTTAAACGGATTATAAACATACTTATCACGCACGTATAAAAATAGTTTATTAATTATGTCAAAGTGACTTTTATGATTAGCAATTATTTTTT
>JAADFW010000054.1:7743-9634 GCA_013152655.1 Chlorobiota bacterium | reverse complement strand
TTGCTTGATGTAATGATGCCTGAAATGGATGGTTATGAAACATGCGAAAGAATTCGTAATGGAGATAAAAATAAAGAAGTTCCAATCATTTTTCTAACTGCAAAAACCGATTCTGAAAGTGTAGTAAAAGGATTTGAATTAGGTGCACAAGATTATATTACTAAACCTTTTAACGATTCAGAATTATTAGCCAGAGTGAAAACCCAAATTGAGCTAAAAACAAGTCGCGAAAAATTGAAACAGGTAAATAAATGGTTAGAAAGTGAAGTAAAGAAAAGAACAATAGCGCTTGAAAAGACAAATGCAAAATTACAAAAGGCAAATAGAGAGTTATCTGTTTTGGATGAAGCAAAAACTGAATTTCTAAATATAATAAGTCATGAATTACGTAATCCGCTGAATGGAATAATGGGAGCTCTCCATCTAATTAAAGACCAGGCTGACACAAAAGAAATGATCAACCTTATCAATGTTTTAGACGATTCTGTTAATAGATTGGAGAAATTTACTTTTTTAGCATTGAATATAACTAGTTTAAAAACAGGGAGATATAAACTGAAGTTTAACAATATTAAGCTTGTTGAGTTAATGCAGTTTAGCTTAATTGATTTATCAGAAAAAATAAATGAAAAAAGAATAAAATTTGATTTTTCTAACGCTGAGAATGATATTCAAATAAATGCAGATAGTGAATTATTGATGGTAGCATTTTCTAAGCTTTTTGAAAATGCTATAAAACATTCTCCTGAAGAAAGTACAATTAGTATAAGCTTACAAGAAGAAAATGAACAAGTTATTTGTGTTATTCAGGATCAGGGAGCTGGATTTAGTTCTGATATATTGAAAATGAAGTTTGATGCGTTTTCAACTGGTAAAGAGCATATTAATTTAAACATGGGAATTGACCTTTCACTGGTTAAATTAATTTTAGACGCACATAACGGGGAAATTATTTTAGAAAACGATGTTAGAAATGGTGCTATAGTAACTTTAAAGTTTGTGTCCACTCATAAAAGTTGATTCTGTTGAATTTTAAGGTTTTTCGTCTAAGTCTTAAGAGTAAAGTCTTGAAATTAAGTAAAATGTAATAATCCACTTTCCGATAATTATCTGAAAAGGGAATTTATGGGGCTAAATAATTTTTTTGAAGTGGACTCAAATTTTAAATAATAAGCATACAATAATTTTCAATGAGTTAATTTTTTACTTTTCTTATAGTTTTAATATTTGAAATGGAAAACATGCAAAAAATACAAATCCTAATTGTTGATGATGATTTTAAAAGTCTTCAGTTATTGGGTAATTTGCTTAAAACTCATAATTACTATATTGAATTTGCAGTTAACGGAAAAGAAGCTTTAAGATGGTTGGGTAAAAAAAGTTTTGACTTAATATTATTAGATGTTAATATGCCTGATATGGATGGCTTTGAAGTATGTAGAAAGATAAAAAGTAATAATTTAACCGAGAAAATTCCTGTTATTTTTCTAACAGCTCTTGAAGACCTGAAAAATATTGTTAAAGGATTTGAATACGGAGCTGTTGATTATATTACTAAACCATTTAGGGAAAATGAACTTTTGGCCAGAGTAGCCACTCAGGCGAAGCTTAAATTAATGCAGGATGAATTGATTAATTATAGTAACGAATTGTTAAGTAAGAATAATTATATAATTGAAAGTATAAAATATGCTAAGAATATTCAAAATGCAATTTTACCAAATTTAGAACCGCTTTTAAAAATATTTCCGGAAACCTTTATTTTTTATAAACCAAAAGAAATTGTAAGCGGAGATTTTTATTGGTATAAAGAAATAGATCAAAAAATACTATTAGCAGTTATTGATTGTACAGGGCATGGTGTTCCGGGTGCTATCATGAGTATGGTTGG
>JAADFW010000054.1:0-7734 GCA_013152655.1 Chlorobiota bacterium | reverse complement strand
GGTTGGGTATCTTGCAATTAATAGTGCGGTTAATAACATTGGTTTAATAAAACCCAATGACATTCTTGATTATATGCATTATTTTGTAATAAAGTATTTGAATAAAAAAGATAATTTCGATTCAATAAGTGATGGAATGGACATGTCGCTATGTTTAATTGATAAAAATACAAACCAAATTCAATACGCCGGAGCAAACAGGCCACTAATTATTATTAGAAATAAAAAAATAATTGAGAAAAAAGGTAATCCATGGTCAGTTGGTGATTTGTTTTTAACAAATAGTAGATTTTCGGTTGAGAAAATTACTTTGAAAAAAAAAGATATGATTTACCTTTTCAGTGATGGTTATGTTGACCAATTTGGAGGGGAAAGAGATAAAAAATTTGGAATTAAAAAATTTAGAGATATTTTAATAAAAATTTCAGAATTTGATATAACAGAACAAAGAAATATGGTTATTAATACACATAATAAATGGAGAATTGATGCAGAACAACTTGATGATATTACTTTTTTAGGAATTCGTATATAATAGATTGTACTAAAAATTGAATTAATAATGAATGAATCAATTTTAAATTCTTTAATGCAATTATATGCTTTAATTGCTTTTGCAAACAAAGGAGCAACAAAAGAATTAGCCAGAAGTTATGTTGAAACCTACCTTAAGCAATTTTTTAGTAAAAAAATTATTGAAAAAAAACTAGACCTGTTTGATTATTACCTTGCCGGCTTTGAACATAAACGTTACGATAAGAAAAAATTTAAAACATCTTTTTCATTAAACATATTACAAATTTGCAAAGACATTAATAAAGAGCTTCATCAAAAACAAAAAATATTAGTTTTAATAAATGCATTACAATTTATTAGACATTGGCGCGCTTTTACTGTTGAAGGATTTGAAAATGAAAATATAGTTTCCGAAATAATTGATACTGTTGCACTTGTCTTTAAGTTTAGCGAAGATGAATTTAATAATATTAAGGAATTTATTTATAATGAAATCTATAAAATTCCTAACAAAAAAGAATTGATTATTATTAAAGGAGATGAGTTTTTCCCAATAACCGGAATTCATGTATATCAAAAAAAAGGAATAGAAGGGCAATTATTTGTATTACATGTTGCTTCCACTAATACATACTTATTTCGCTATATTGGAAAGAAAAGGCTTGAACTTTCGGGTAAAGCCATATTCCCAAAACAGGTTTATATATTTGAAAAAGGAACCTCCTTAAAAGGTGAATATTTTAATACGATTTATTATAGCGAAATTGTAGCTCAATATTTGTTAGCCGAAAACAAATTAAACATTATTTTTGAAGCCAAAGAAATTGAATTTAAATTTCCGAAAAGCGAAAATGGAATTCACAAATTTAGTTTTTCCGGTTATTCAGGGCAATTAATTGGTGTAATGGGAGGTAGCGGTACTGGTAAATCAACCTTACTTAACATATTAAATGGAAATTTAAAATTAACGCATGGACATATCCATATAAATGGATTAGATATAAAGAAAGACAAAGAAGTACTGGAAGGAATTGTTGGGTACATCCCGCAAGACGACTTATTGATTGAAGACCTAACTGTTTTTCAAAACCTGTATTATAATGCTCAGTTGTGTTATGGAAATCTGTCTAAAGATGAAATAACTGAAAAAGTAAATAATTTACTAGTTGAATTAGGACTCTTTGAAGCAAGAAACTTAAAAGTTGGAAATCCTTTGCATAACTACATAAGCGGTGGACAACGAAAGCGACTAAATATAGCACTCGAACTAATTAGAAAACCATATGTTCTTTTTGTTGATGAACCAACATCCGGTTTATCCTCATCTGATTCTGAAAAAGTAATAGAATTATTTAAGGAAGAAGCACTTAGGGGTAAATTTATCATGATAAATATTCATCAGCCTTCTTCTGTTATATTTAAACAATTTGATAAATTAATTATACTTGATACAGGTGGTTATCCTATTTATTTTGGCGATCCTATTGAGGCTATTAACTATGTTAAAAAAACAGCCAACATGGTTGATGCAATTGAAAATGAATGTCATTGTTGCGGAAATGTTAACCCTGATCAGATATTAGATATTATTGAACAGAAAGATATTGATGAATATGGTGAATTTTCACATAAACGAAAAATAACTCCTGAAAAATGGTATCAGTATTTTGTAAATAATAACAAAGAAAATGAAAATAATGAGATTATTTCGAACAAATTACCTGTAAATAATTTTAATCCACCAGAGAAATGGAAACAATTTGTAATTTTTTCGTTACGTAATTTTTATTCAAAAATTGCTGATAAACAATACCTTATTATTGCATTGTTAGTAACGCCGGTTTTATCAGCAATTCTAGGTTTTTTAACTAAATATTATACACTGAATGCCAATTTAACCAGAGAATATTTTTTTATAAATAACGATAATATACCCGCATTTTTATTAATGAGCATTATAGTTGCTATGTTTGTTGGTTTAACCATAAGTGCTGAGGAAATAATTAAAGACCTAAAAATTCTAAAGAGAGAATCCTTTTTAAACTTAAGCAAAAAAAGCTATTTTAATTCGAAAATAGTATTTCTTTTTATTATTTCTGCTATGCAAAGTTTAGCCTATGTAGTAATTGGAAATTATATTTTAGAAATAAAAGATTTTGGATTTGCATTTTGGTTAGTCATGTTTTCATTATCATGTTTTGCTAATTTAACCGGGTTAAATATTTCTTCTGCTTTTAAATCAGTTGTAACAATTTATATTTTAATACCACTTATATTGGTACCGCAAATTTTGTTATGTGGAGTAATTGTAAAGTTTGATAAATTGAATTACTTAATTAGTGCCGATGATAAGGTTCCGGTTGTTGGTGATTTAATGGTATCTCGCTGGGCTTATGAAGCTTTAATGGTTACACAATTTAAAGAGAATAAATATCAACGTAATTTTTTTAATATTGACCGTAAAATAAGCCAGGCATCTTTTATTATGAATTATACTATTCCTAAATTAAATGAAATAGCCAATCAACTTTTTACCAAAAATTCAATAAAGATTAATGATAAACTTCAACAAAAAAAAATCAACTTATTGAAAAATGAAATTACTCATATTATTGAATTATATAGTTTAAAACCACCTGATTTTATTGAGGAATTAAAGCCTAAGACAAATAATAAGGATATCTATAATAAAATTAGTCAATACAATAATAACCTTAAAAAAAGAATTTCTAAATATGTTGATAAACAACTTTTAAAAAGAGATGAACTTTATTCAGTTCTTTTAAATAAAATTGGAAAAGAAAATGTTCAAAAAATGAAATTTTCGAATGTTAACGACCGTATTAATGAATTTGTTCTTAATAATAAAGAAATATCTCGTATTAAAACAACTCAAGACAAAATTGTTCAACTATATGAACCAATTTATATTACACCCAGGTACAATAATGGGAGAGCTCAATTTTATGCACCGGTTAAAATTTTATGGAACTATGAAATAGATACTCTTGTATTCAATATAATAGCTATTTGGTTATTTGTTGTAATTCTTTATATTGCTTTAATAAATGAATGGATGAAAAAAATAATTTTAAAAATTGAAAACATTGTTGTAAAAAAATAAGTAAATTGTAACTTTAATTTGTTTTAAAAAATAATAGAATGCATAAATTATTAAGAATCTTGCTATACACTTTAATAATTATTAGCATTAGCAGTTCTACTAGTTTTGAACAAAATTGCAACCATTTTTTTGAAACATCTTGCATTATGCCAGACACTTGGGATTATGAAATCAATTCGCAATCAATTAATATTCCTGTATTTGCAGGACAAGCAATTAAGTATAGTGCAGTATTTTATGAAGGATATGCATATTCAATTAGTTTTTGTGGTGAGGAAGGATTAGGTAACATACAATACAGGTTATTAAGTACAGATATTTATATTGATAAAACATTTAATACAGATTATGATAATAATATGGCTTACATTGAATTTGTTAACAAAGCAACACGTATTATTTTAGTTGAGGTAAAGGTTTTAAGAAGTACAGGTGCCAGTATTGACCCTACTAAAAGAAAGTGCCTTGGTATTATAATAGGGCAAAAAAAAGTGAATAATAGTTTTTAAAATAACTTATTTTACGTTTAAGTTAAATTACAATTATAAATAGTAATAATTTTAAATAAATGAAAATGAAGAATAATATATTGATTTTAAGCCTTATTGCCACAGTATTAGGTTTAAGTTACTGTACAAGTAGTACTAATAAAAAAACTACTCAGAAACAAGCTGTTTTAGAGGAATTGCCTGATACAATTAATGTTGATGAAATGAATTATTTCAGATTTCCTTCACCTAAAGAAATTTTTAGTTTTATAAAGGAAGAAAATATTCAATTTAAACCAGGCATTGTGAATGATTATCATAATTATAATAAATATATAAATTCACGGCAGCAAGCCCTTAATCTTGGGATTTATGTGTCAGACCTTGCGTATTTAACAGTTTTTAATAAGCAAGAAGATACTTATAATTATTTAACAACTGTACATACACTATGTGCAGAACTTAAAATAAGTGCAGCATTTACAGATGAGTATTTAAAAAAGGTTCAAAAAAATATTGATAATGCTGACTCACTAATATCTCTATCTGATGAGGCTTATCATAGTATTGTAAATTACTTGGTTACAAACGATAAAGAAGATTTATTAGCTTTAATTTCAATAGGTACTTATATTGAAAGTATGTATTTATCGATGAACTTTATTCAAGTTTTTACTAACGATACTGTTCTTACCCAAAAAATTGCTGATCAAAAATATCCTTTCGAAAATTTATATGCTTATGCTAAACAAAAATTAACCAATAAATCTGATAACCAATATATTGAAATTATAGGGAGCATACAAAATGTTTTTGATAAAATTAGAACTAAAACTGTATCAAAAACTAAGGTAGATAACTCTTCAAAAGATATGTTGATTTTTTCTGGTGGAAGTAAACTAGATTTAACGGAAGATTTATATAATGAATTGAATGAAAAAATTAAAGAAGAAAGAAATAAAATAATCAATTAATACTTTAATATAATGAATAAATTTAATCTTTTATTAATATTTATCTTTTCCATTTCTATTTCATCATTGTTTTGTCAAAATTGCGAAAAGACACTTATAAAGTGCGACCCATACGGCGAACCATTTAAATATAGTGAACAATCAAAAAGTGCTTTTTTTGAAAAAGGCCAGAAATCAAGTTTTTATATGAGTGCTTTTAGTGGTACTGAGTATAGTATTAGAATTTGCGCTTCAAAAACCTTAGAAAATATTTATTTTAGAATACGGGAAAATAATTCAACTAAAGATTTATTATATGATAGTTCAACAGAAGAAGTAGATTATTTAGAAAAACAGTTTTATGTTGAAAATACAAAAAAATTAATTATTGAAGTAATTGTGCCGGAAAGTATGGATCCTGAACAAGAAAAATATAAAGACAGAACAGGGTGTGTTGGGGTATTAATTGAATATCATAAAGCACCCAAAAAGGGATTTTAAAAACTGTTGTTTTGGTAATATTTTATTATTTTAAATTCGGTTCTGCGATTCAGGCTTCTTCCCTCAGGATTATCGCTGCCGTCGGGTAAATTATTTGGAGCTATTGGGTCAGCTTCGCCATAACCTTTTGCATTTAATCTATCAGATGAAATTCCTTTTGAAATAAGGTATTTTAGAACATTTTCAGCTCGTATTTTTGATAGATTTAAGTTGTAAATACTATCACCTTTATTATCAGTATATGAACTTATTTCAATAATTAATTCCGGTTTTTGTTTTAATAATTCAACCAAAGTAGTATCAAGCGATAATTTAGCCGATTGGCTTAGTTCACTTTTATTAAAATCGTAATATATATTACTAATAATAAGCGGAGCATTTGGTAAGAATTGTACTTCTAATGGATTGAGTGTGATTATATTATTGATAATACTATCTGATTTTGTTGAAGTTTTAATACTTCCTTTGTATTCATTTTTTTTATAAAAAACCAAGTTATAATCCTGATTCTTATCTGCAAGAAAAAAATATTCCCCATTAATATTAGTAGTATCACTTCCAATATAAATTGAATCGTTAAGTGTCTTATCTTTTACATATAAAGAAACAATAGTATTTTTTATGTACTTCTTCTCCATAACATCCATTGTATCAGTAGTACGAAAGGATAAACCTTTATTTAAGAATTTTTGAATTGTTGAATCAAGAGTAGCACTTAATATTCCACGAATAGCAATCTGTTGAATATCATTATATGTATATGAATATATATCGTAACAGCAGAAGGTATTTGAGAGTAAGTAGCTGCCTTTTCTGTTTGATACAATAAAACCTCTGTTTTGCTTTTCATTTATAGTAAAGTAAATATCATTGGCATTTGTGTTAAATGGGAATCCAATATTTTTAGAAGGAAACCATCTTTTTAAATCACCGGTTGATTTGTATATATCAAAACCTCCAAAACCAATTTTCCCATTTGAGGCATAAAATAAAGTTTTGGTTTCGTTATTATAAAAAGGAGTTATTTCGTCTTTTGAAGTATTAATTTTTGAACCAACATTTTTGGGTTTGGAATAATTATTGGTTTTTTTATTATAAACTGTAAACCAAATATCCATTCCTCCTCTTCCTCCGGGCATATCAGACGAAAAGTATATAACTTCTAAATTATTATCATACGTTTTACCAACAGCAGGATGAGAAGTTGAATAATTTATCTGATTAATCGATTTATTGAGTTTATTCCGATTTATTATTTCATTTCCTGTAAAATCGCCAACATATAATGCACAGTTTTCTTCATAATTCCAATCTTTTTTACAAACTGAAAAATATATCTTTTCTTTATTTAAAGAAAGTGCTGCACTAGTTATGTTACCATCAATTTGATGCGGGCCTGTCACTATTACACTTTCTTTAATCCATTCATTGTTTTTGTAACTTGCTGTAAATAATCGCCCAGTCGGAATGTGGCTTGTATCATAAATAGAAAATACAGTTTGATTGGTATTGTCAAATTGACTAAAAAGGAGAGTTGTATCATTTATAAAAACCGGTGATAAATCTGATCTAATTGAATTTAATTGCTTTTCTAAATGTACAATCGTAATATTTTCCGGATGTGAAATACCTTTAAGAGAAAATTCGCAGCTCCTAATTCCAAATTCGGCTTCCTTTTTTAAAAAATTCTTTTTTCTGTAATTTTTAACATATTCAAAATCTTTTTTGGATAGATCATAATTTCCCAAATTTAAATAGCAAAGGCCACGCAAATAGGTGTTTGTATAAATGTCTGATTTGCTGTTAATTAACTTATTATATATTAAAAGAGCACTTTCGAAATCGTTAATTTTAATATAGTTAGACACTAATTTTTTTAATGTTTTAAAGCTCCCGGGATTTAAATAGAGGTACTTTTTATAATTTTGAATAGCCAAATAGTAATCGTTACGCATTTCATAATTTTCAGCAAGTTTTTTATATTTTTTACCTTTAATTGAATTTATTTGACATTTTGCAGTATTTTCATAAGGAAAAAGAAAAATATATAGCACCAATTGCATTTTTATTATTCTAAAAATAAAATTTACTACTTTGTAATGAAGTTTTTGCAACATACTTTAAATTACGTAATTTAATTTAGATTTTTAAA
>JAADFW010000053.1 GCA_013152655.1 Chlorobiota bacterium | reverse complement strand
GTCCGGGAAAATTAATTCGGAAATAACTTTTCGGTATTAATTATTAACAAAAAAACACAAAAAAGAGTCAACCTATTTCAGTACAAGACATAAGAGGAGCAAAGAAGACAAATTTTATATGATAACAAACAGTTAAGACATATTTTTTTATTATAAAACACAAAAATGGCTAAAAATATTATTAAAATCAGTATATCTTTTTCTGTAATTTTTATAATTACAGGGATTATAATAGCATTTATTGATTTATCTACTTATTGTATATATATTAAAAATGATGGATATGTTGGGGCTTTCTTTTCATTATCAGGTATTGTTTTATATTTTACGGCTCTTATGTACCAAATAAAAGAATACAAGTTACAAGTTATTGAATTAAGGAAGTCGGTTGAAGCTCAAACAAAATCAAGTGAAGCATTAGAAAATCAAAAAAATATTTTAATTGAGCAAAATACAAACAATCTGATTTTTGGTATGATTAATAGTTTTAATAATTTTAAAAAACAAAACAATACTCAATCATTAATAGATAATCTTGCAATACATTTCCAGATGATATTTGCACTGGTTTGGAGAGATAATCTTAACAATAATAAAAGACTAACAAGAAAGGACTTGAATGTAAAATTTGCGACAGATATTAAAAGGAAATTCTCGGAGATAATAGTTGAACAACCTGAATTTTTATTATTTAGAAATTATATAAGTTTTATTTATAACATACTATATGTTATTGACCAAAACAGTGATAACCTTACACATAATTATTTTAAACCATTCTTTTTTAGTCAACTTAATACTACGGAATATTTTATGATATGTCTTTCTAATTTAGATGAATGGAATATGCCTAATTATCCAGATTTTAAATGGGGTAATTACGAAACAAAAACAATTGTAGAAATAATTAAAAAATTTAATAAACAGAATATAGATTTTAATGAATTAGATATTCAGATTTTAACGAATGAATTTAAGGAAATTAAGCAACAATAAAACCGGTGCACAACAAATGTATAAAAAAAATAAGGGCAAATTTTAAACCTGAAAAGTAGCTACAAGTAATAAGCACCGCAAATCTTTTGCGATTTTGCTTTTATAAATAATTTAAGAGGTTAAAATCCCAAAAATTTTGCTACATTTATAATTTGAAAAGCAGTTCGGATTTATCCCTTACTATTTTTATACCCACGTGCACAATAATTCAGAGATATGAACAATTACGAAATTTTAAGTGGAGCACCGAGATTTATAACCAATAGATTTAATTCTGTCAATAAGTATGTTTGGGAAACTTTAATTCCGGAACAAACTAGAAAAGAATTAATTGGGAAAAAGGATTCAAAAAAGGATAGAAAAGAAGAGTTTGCAAGATTACGAGGAATTAGCAACGAAGCTTCAACTGTTGTGTTTGTTTTTTTATTAAATAAACTTTTCAATGATGGTTCTAAAGCCGCCAAGCATGCAGTTGATACATTTAAGGATTTAGATGTAGACGGCTTTTATATTGGAAGTAATTTTTTTTCAGGTAGAAATGAAAAAGTAATGCAAGGTGAAATAATTGCAAAAAAACTAATTGACTCACTTGGTGAAAGCCCTGCAAAAAAGTTAGTAATAGAATCGAATTATATATATCAAATAATGGACGAATACAAAAAATTTATATAATTATGCCAGAATATTTATTTAATCAGGCAAATGTCCAAAAGGAATTAACAGACTTTTTCGTTAATGAAAAAGCTGAAATAAGCAACTTTGGAAGTACAGTCAATCAAACTTTTGAAGCCTATGTATTTGCAAATGTTATTAAATGGTATCAAAATAATAGTTGGAATGTAAGAATCATCAATCCAAAAACTAAGGGAAAACCAACATTCAAATTAAAATTCAACACAAGAGGAAAGCCAATAAACTATTCATATGCTTTTTGTACAAAAGAAAAAAAATCGTGTCAAATCAGACATGGTTTAAGAACACACACAAAATACCATAGACATACGAATAGCAAATCAGCGAATATAGTTTGTGATATTGTGGTAATGGAGGATATAGATATTGATTATTATACTACAGACAATGCCTTACCTAATGAAAATTTAATTGCTTTCGGAGAAGTTAAACATATGTCAGCTTATGCAGAATTGATAGCAAGTTTCATTGGGTTAACTTATGAATTAAAACCAGATAGACTTAAACGGTTAAGAATAAAAAAATGGAATCGCCCTGATAATATTTCATCTTTTTTATATGTGAGTGGATTATTATATCCAACAGCAAAAGGAATCGTTGAAACCATTGAAAGGAGGAAATTTGACATTGATATATATTCTTTTGATAATCCAATGAATGAATAAATACTGTGCACAACAAGATATAAAAATAATAGCCGAGATAGTAGTAAATATGAACATTTTAGCCCGCATAAAATTTAGTTGTAACTTGAAAAATTCGAGTTCCGCAATCGGCTACTATTCTTATACAAACCGTTGGCGGTAAGCAAAAAACAGCAAGATTCTTCCATCCAATTTCAAAAACTATGAAATAATATTTTGTTTATTTGTGTTTTTGTTGTATTTTTGCAATCCAATTACAAAATTTAGATAAAAATGATAATAAATTTTAATATTAAAAATTTTGGTTCAATTAAAGAACAACAAACCCTTTCATTTGAAGCCGAAAAAACTGAACATCTAGAAGATTTTTATATTACAAAAATTGGTAAACGCAGAATACTCAAAATAGCATTAATATATGGTGCAAATGCATCTGGAAAAACAACAATATTAAAAGCTCTTGATTTTTTGAGAGATTTAGTTATAGAACCTGAAAATAAAAAAACAGATGAATTAGATTTTCAACCTTTTTTGTTTGATGAGAAATCATCAAAAGAGAATACTATTCTTTCAATAGAATTTATTCAAAATAGAATAAAATATTTTTATGAAGTAGAATTTAATAAAAAAGCTATTGTTAAAGAAACTTTGAAATCATTTAATCCAAACAAAGCAACTGTATATAAGCGAACAACAGATTTGAAAAATCGGTTTTCTGAAATAAAATTTGGTGGAAAAATTAAAGTTGATAAAACAATTTTAAAAACACTTGAAGCTAATACTTTATGGAATAACACAGTATTAGGTGGCTATATAAAAACCAATATTGAGATTAAAGAGTTAAAAGAAGTATCAGACTGGTTTAAAGATTATTTGCGTTCTCTTGTTTTTCCAAATTCAAAATTAGATGGTTTTATTACTTCACTAATTGATAGAGCTAAAATAAAAAAAGAAAATGTTTTAACCATCTTGAAAAAAGCAGATTTAAATATATCAAATATAATAATAGACAAAGAAGAAAAGGATATTCCGGAAGGACTTTTGGAGTTTATTGAAAAAAGCTCTGATATACCTGATATTGAATTGGAAAAACTAAAAAGAAAAAAGAAAATCACTTCTGTTAAACTTGGTTTAGAACATTTAGTTGATGGTCAAAAATATACTTTACCATTTGAATTGGAATCAGAAGGAACAAAACGATATTACAGCTTTGCGGGATTATTAAATTTATTAATTAAAGAACAAAATGCTTTTCCTATTGATGAATTAGGTGCTTCTTTACACCCTGATTTATATCAATATTTTTTATTAACATTTTTAGCAAACGCTAAAAATTCTCAAATCATTGCTACAACACACAACAGGGAGCTTTTAAATGATAAAGATATGATTAGAGATGATATGCTTTGGATAACGGATAAATCAAATAATGCATCTACTGAATTATATTCTTTTGCTGATTTTGATTCATCAATTATTCGTGACACAACTAACAGATTAAATGCCTATAAGAGCGGTAAACTTGGAGGAGTGCCAAATGTAGGTGATTATTATTTAGAATTAGACTAATGAGAAGGAAAAATATTAAAATATCTAGACCAAAGAATAACACATTTGCTATTGTTGTAGATGGTGAAACGGAAGTTTGGTATTTTCAAATGTTGAAAAGAAATGAACCCTTTTTGCAAGTTAATATAGAACCTAAAATCCCACAAAAAAAGAAGTTGTCTGACCAATATAAAAAAGTTTGCGAATTATCAGAAGATTATACAAAAGTATTTTGGGTTATTGATTTAGATGTGGTAATTGCAGAATCAAAAATAAATGAACTAAAAGAATATATAAATGAGCTAAAAAAAGAAGAGTTTAATAATGTAATAACCATTTTCAATAATCCGTGTTTAGAATTTTGGTTTCTTCTTCATTTCACACAGACTACAAAATATTTTTCTAAATGTAAAGAAACAGAAAAGCAACTTAAAAAGCAAAAAGAATTTAAAGACTATCAAAAAACAAGAAAATATTTCACAAAACAAGACAATGATATTTATTTAAAACTAAAATCTAGATTATCTACGGCTTTAACAAATGCAAAAAAAACAAAAAGGAAGAACCTTGAAGAAGTAAAAAGAGGAATCTGTGAAATGAATTTATTTTTTGAAACAGAACAAATAAAAAGTATTTTAAAATAGAAAAGCTTACCGCCAACAACGGCTATAAGCAATGCGGGCGGAAGTGGTAAAATTGAAAATAGTGAGCAAAAATAAACGACATAACGATTTGAAAATGAAGTGTAATAAAACCCGCACTGCTCATAGCCAAGACCGTTGTAGTACATAAAAAAAGAAAAATGGAAATAAAGTTATCGTTAACAATATTTGGGATATTTTTGACTTTATCAATTTATGGTCAAACAAACAATAATTATATTGAATATTTCAACCTTACTTATGAAGGTGACAGACAGATTTATCTTAAAAATGATAGTCTTGCTCTTGAATTATATAAAAAAGCTTTTAAGAAAGTGGACTATATTCACAGTAATAAATTATTAATAGCAGCTGAATTAGCAATAAAACAGAAAAAATTTAAATTGGTTTACGAATATTCAAAAGAAGCAATTTTATTAGGGCAAGGAGAATATAATAAGTTTTATAATAAAAGAGCTTTCAAACCTTTTAGAAAAACGAGTTATTATAAGACCTTCATGGATAGCTTAGAATTTTTCAAATCAACTTTCATTAAAAATACAAATATTAAATACAGGAATGAAGCTACCAGTTTATTTGATTACGAAATTTCATTTAAAAAGAAAGAGGATAAGAATATAAGAGCATCTAAATATTTAAATTTTATTAACAAGAATGGTTTTGCAACAGAAAAAGATATCGGAAGTGTAGGTTTTTTAACAATTAGGGATCTTTCCCGTAGTTATTTAAGTCTTTCTAAAAACGAAAGTTATATTACAAAAATCGAAGAAGCTTTAAAAAGAGGAGCTTTTTTACCTGAGATTTATGCCCAAATTTATGATTATAATAAAATGTATAAAAATGAAGAACCTTATTTTTATTATGATTTAGATATTCAAAGTTTATCAAAAGAAAAAAAAGCTTTAATAAATAAACGAAGATACAAATGGGGCATTAGGCCTATTGGAGCAAAAGTAGTAAGAACTAGAGGGTCTAGCTTTTAAATGGAAAATAAAAGGTGGTAACTTGATTAATATTATAAATATAAAAAAGGAAAACGTACTACAACAAACAAATAAACAACATGCGGTTCGGCAGTAATCCGCAAGGACAAAGGGAATTTGCAAGGTCGCAAAAATTTTAAATTTTAAAATAATTATATAAGGCAAAAATTTGTGCTGTGAGCAAACCGATAGATTATCGAAATTAACTCCGCACGTTGCTTATTTAACCGTTAGGCACAAGCCGAGAGAACGAAACAGAACAATAAATTTGCTACAAGAAAAAGAATTAAAAACCCACTGCACAAATAGCACATTTGCAATTCGCACGAGCCGACACACAAACCAAAAATTGCAAAAGAGCTATTTTTTTACCATCGCACCGAAAAAAATTGTATTTTTATGCAGAAAATAAAAATTAATGAATAAATGGAAATATTTCAGAAATCGGTAATAAATAATCATCTTGCGAACCTTGATAAAGAGCAAGTTGAAAGAGCATTTGAAAAATTCAAAGAAAATTATTCGCCGAAAAAAATAGCTGAAATAAAGAACCTAAAAGAAGAAGAATATCAAGACGGATTTTTAAGAGAAATATTTGTTGATGTATTTGGTTATACACTAAAACCTGCCGAAAATTATAATCTTGCACGAGAATTTAAAAATCAAGCAGACGGGAAAAAAGCCGATGGAGCAATTCTAAAAGACGGAAAAGCAGTTGTTGTAATCGAACTGAAATCGACAAAAACCAAAGATTTAAAAAGCATAACCGAACAAGCATTTAACTACAAATACAATCAACCCGATTGCAAATATGTAATTACATCGAACTTTCAGAAACTGCGTTTTTATATTGACTACGCTAACGAATACGAGGAATTTGATTTATTCAATCTGCAAAAATACGATTTTGAATTACTGTATTTAATCTTGCACAAAGACAGCGTTTTTGCCGATTTACCGTTAAAACTAAAAAACGAAACCAAGTTTCACGAAGAAAACATATCGGACAAACTTTATAAAGATTATTCCAATTTTAAACATAAGGTTTACAACAATTTAGTAGAAAATAATCCACAATACGACAAGCTGACACTATTTAAAAAATCGCAAAAATTTTTAGACCGTTTGTTGTTTGTATTTTTTGCCGAAGACACAGGATTAGTTCCACCCAATGCCATTTCTAAAATTGTGGAGCAATGGGAAACCCTAAAAGAATTAGACGAATACAAAACACTTTACAGCCGATTTGTGAAGTTTTTCGAGCATCTCGACAAAGGACACAAATACAAAACCTACGAATTACCTGCGTATAACGGTGGATTGTTTGCACCCGACGAAATTTTAGACAATATTAAAATTGACGATGAGATTTTAAAAGACGACGCTTTAAAACTTTCGGCTTACGACTTTAACACCGATGTTGATGTAAATATTTTGGGGCATATTTTTGAACATTCGCTAAACGAAATTGAGGAAATAACAGCCGAAATTGAAGGCATAGCCACAGACAAAACCAAAAGCAAACGCAAGAAAGACGGTGTTTTTTACACGCCCAAATATATAACGCAATACATTGTTGAAAATACCATTGGAAAACTTTGCAACGAAAAACGCAAAGAGCTTGATATTGAAGAAATTGAATTTGACGGAACTTACAAAAACAAGGCAGGTAAACTTTCGGCAAAAGGTAAAAAACTGTTTGAAAAACTAAATAATTACAAAGATTGGCTTTTAAACCTAAAAATTGTTGACCCAGCTTGTGGTTCAGGAGCATTTTTAAATCAAGCACTCAATTTTTTGATAGAAGAACACAAACATATTGACGATATTATTGCAGAGCTTACAGGCGAAGCAATGCGTTTGTTTGATACCGACAAAACCATTCTCGAAAACAATCTTTACGGAGTAGATATAAACGAAGAAAGCGTTGAAATTGCTCGCCTTTCGCTTTGGTTACGCACAGCCAAGAAAGGTAGAAAATTATCAAATCTTAATGCCAATATTAAATGCGGTAACTCGCTTATTGATGATGTAGAAATTGCAGGAGATAAAGCTTTTGATTGGAATAAAGAGTTTCCCGAAATAATGCAAAACGGTGGCTTTGATTGCGTGATTGGTAATCCGCCTTATGTTGATATTAAAGCATTGCCACCTAAATTAGTTAAAGGATTGTTTAAATATTACAATACAACAGAAAACAGAATAAACTTATATTCTATTTTTATTGAAAAAGCAAGAGATATTGT
>JAADFW010000052.1 GCA_013152655.1 Chlorobiota bacterium | reverse complement strand
TTTCTTTTCTTTTGTTTTAGCAACGGTAGTTTTTGGTTTAGCTACTGTTTTAGTCGTAGTTTTTTTTTCTGCAGCTATTTTAGCTGTTGCTTTTGCCTTAGCAGGAGCCTTAGTTTTTGCAGCAGTTTTAGTTTTTTCTTCTGTAGCTTTTGCTTTTGGCTTAGCTTCAGTAGTTGCTTTTGCTTTTTCCGCAGTTTTTGCTTTTGGTTCTGCTTTTTTAGCAGTTGCCTTAGCTTTAGCAGGCTCAGCTTTTTTCTCAGTTACTTTTTTAACCTTTGCTTTTTCAACTTTTGCTTTTGGTTCATCTTTAACTTCAACTACAACTTCTTCTTTAGCGGTTTTAACAAATGGGTTTCCCGATTTTTTTCTCATTCTCGAAACGCCATAAGTACCTTTAAAAATTTTACCTCTTCTTGTTTTTCTATCGCCTTTACCCATAATATCTATTATTTTTATTTATATCTTTAAAAAGTGCTCAAAAATAATAATTCTTAAAGAAAATAAAAGACTTGTTTTAATAATTTTTATTTTTATTCATAATTAATAATTTATTAATTAACATAAACGGATGAAAAACACATTATTGACTAATTGGGATTTAAACAACAAAAAAGTCTTAATTACCGGAGGCACAAAAGGAATTGGCAAAGCTATTACAGAAGTATTTTTAAATTTTAATGCAGAAGTATTTATTGTTTCAAGGTCTGAAAGTGATATTAGAAGCATTCAGAATAGTTACAAAGCAAAAAATAAAAAACTACATGGTTTTGCATGCGATATTAGTGATGCTTCTAAAAGGAAAAAACTTTTTGAAAAGGTAACAGCATTTATGGGAGGCTTAGATATTTTAATAAATAATGTAGGTACTAATATCAGGAAAAAAACAATAGATTATACTCCTGATGAAATTAGCAAGATTATTAATACTAATTTAATGTCAGGTTTTGAGCTATCAAGATTGTTTTATCATTTTTTAAAAGAAAGTAACGAAGGCAATATAGTTAATATATCTTCAGTTGCTGGAATAACGCACTTAAGAACAGGTTCAATTTACGGAATAACAAAAGCTGCCATTATACAGCTTACAAAAAATCTTGCGGCAGAATGGGCTAAGGACAATATCAGGGTTAATACTGTAACCCCCTGGTATATAAATACACCATTAGCAAATACAGTTTTAAAAAATGAAAATTATTTGAATGAAGTTTTAAACAGAACACCTTTAAACAGGATTGGCGACCCTGAAGATGTTGCTAATTTAGTTGCATTTTTATGTATGCCAGCAGCAAAATTCATTACCGGACAAAGTATAAACGTTGATGGAGGATTTTCAATTTACGGATTTTAATAAATTAAATTCATAAAAATTTAATGGGCATATTTTACAATTACTTTCTTTTTCCAATTCCCTGAATAGTAATAAATAATAGCCAATAAACTACCTACAAGCCATGCAGCCGGTATTCCCCACCAAATTCCTGTTTCGCCCATTTTAGTCGATAAATAGTACGACACCGGTATTCGCACAACCCATAAAGCAAATAAAGTAAAAAACATTGGTATTAAAGTATCGCCGGCACCTCTGAATACAGCATTTACAACAAACATTGTTGAAAAAAGAATATAAAAGGAACTGACAATTAATAAATAATTAATGCCTGAGCTAACTACTTCGGCATCTGAATTAAAAAGTAACATTAGATTTTTACTAAAAATCAAATTAACAGCAGAAATTATTATTGAAATTATTCCTGTCATAAACAAAGTAGCCTTAAATCCGTTTTTTACTCGTTCAATTTTATGAGCACCAAGATTTTGGCCTACAAATGTTGAAAATGCATTCCATTCGAAAAATTCATTGCCGGCATTGTTGCAAATGAATTTAGTTTAACAGCAACCGAATAAGCAGCAACTACACTTGTTCCAAAGTCGTTTACAATACGAAACAAAGCCATCATGCCTAAAGCAACAAACATTTGTTGTAATCCGCTGGGCAACCCAATTTTTATGCTTTTGTGAAAAATAGGCCAGTTAAAATCAAATTTCCTGAATGATATATTTATAACCTTATGTGTTTTGTTTAAATAAATAATAGCGGCAACAAATGCAGAGCCTTGTGAAATAACAGTTGCATAAGCAACCCCTGCTATTCCCCATTTAAAAACCAGTACAAAAAGTAAGTCGAGGCAAATATTTAGTATAGTTGAAAAAATAAGAAAATAGAGTGGTGTTTTTGAATCACCTAATCCTCGTAAGATTGCACTTGTTCCGTTAAAGCCAAAAAGTGTAATTGCACCTGCCGCATAAATTGTAAAATAAGTAACTGCCTGTGGCATAATATCTTCAGGTAATTTTATTAACCTAAAAACAGCTTCACTAAAAGTAACACCTATAACGGCAACAATTACTGAAGCAAATAACAGGATAACATACATTGTATCAATGGTTTGCTTAACCTTGTCCATTTTTTTTGCACCAAAATATTGCGATATTATTATTGTTGAACCGGTAGCAATGCCAATTACAAGCGATAGCAAAACAAAAATAATTGGAAATGATGCTCCTACAGCACCTAATGCCTCTTTGCCCAGAAAATTCCCTACAATAATGCTGTCAACAATATTATACATTTGCTGAAATACATTACCAAGTAGCATTGGAATAGCAAATTTGAATATTACTTTACTCTCTTTTCCAACCGTTAAATCTCTCATTTTGTCATATTAATTTGCAAGAATACAATAAATCCTATAAAAAATTAATATTAATAGGAAATTGTTTAACTTATACATATGATAAATTGGACTTATTTTACCAATTAGTATTTGTTCTAAGATGCCCTTTCCTGATAAAAGCAATAGCCATGTTAATTTTTATTGACAAATGAAGGAAGGAACTACAAGCCTGTAAAACCATGACTTATTAACCGGTTTAAGATTTTTCACAAAGCATCAGCTATACTTTTCAATAAAGTCAGTACAGTATTTTTTCATTGAATATGCACTTTTATGGTTTATAGCGTTCTCACTCATTTTAAAATAATCTTTATCATTCATATTAATAATTCGATTTATTGCCGTTAAAAAATCAGAGCTTTTTTCGCAAATAATACCATTCTTATTGTGTAAGACAAACCTGCTATTTTCACCAACATTACTTGCTATTGTAGGTATTCCAACCGATAAATACTGTTTAGCTTTAAATGCGGATTTTGAACAGTTAAATAAATGATTTGTCATTGGCGAAACACCAATATCAAATTTTATAATTTCCTGATACAACCAATCGTCATCTTTCCATTTTAAATTTGTCGGAATTTCAATTTCAATATTTGTTTTGTCTTTAAAGAATTGTAGTATCGGAGAAATATCATTGCTGTTTTTTACACCAATAATTGTCAATTTCAATGGAGTGTCAATTTTTTTTAATTGAGGAAATAATATTTTATATACGTTGGCTTTATGAGAAAACTCTTTGGTTATATTATTTCCATTACCAAAATCGCCGACCCATCCAATAACAGGTTTATTATTTCTTTTCATTTTTCTAATATTGTGATCTGTTACAGGCGATGTAAGAACAAATACATTTGAATTAAAATTCATGCAATAATTTTTCAACTCATGGCTGCCAACAGATATTATTTTGCATCTTTTTAAAAAGAAATGAAGTGTTTTAGTCTTTTGTCGTAAATATTCAGCATCATCAATATCATACTGAGTATGTTTTGACCGAACCAATATTAATAACTTTAATGCATTAGCATATAACCGGTTACTACAAACTTTTTGAATAACTATTACAGAATTTCTTTTTCTGAATAAAAATGCTGACAGATAAACTCTAATAAATTTCAACATTCCGTTTGTACTTCTATCAGGAAATACAAAATCAAATTCTATTTTAAAATTTTTAGAAAAATATTTTAACGGGTAGTAGCCACGATAACGTGTACTTGGCCCATTTAAGTTATATGGGGCAAACCAATATATATGTTTTATTTTCAAAATAATATAAACCTTTTGCTTCTTTTCTTATATCCTTGTTATTTATTGAAAAAAAATTACGTATTCTTATCTCAAATAGTTTTAAAGTTTACTCATATTCAAGAAAGTATTATGTTTTTCCTGTTTTCACTTTTTTATCTTCTCAGCTACCTTCTCCGCACATCTTTCTCCGTCAATTGCTGATGAAACAATGCCCCCTGCATAACCTGCTCCTTCTCCTGCCGGATATAAACCTTTAATTTGCACATGCTCTAAGCTTTCTTTATCACGCGGTATTCTTACCGGCGACGAAGTTCTGGATTCAACACCCAACATTACTGCCTCATTGGTCAAATAACCACGCATTTTATTGTTAAACAGTTTTAGAGCCTGTCGGAGTCTCGTTCCAATAATTTCGGGTAGCCAAAAATGCAAGGGTGAAGAAACAATGCCCGGCTGATAAGAAGTTTCGGGTAAATCAGCCGACAATTTTCCATCCACAAAATCAACAATTCTTTGTGCCGGAGCAGTTTGTCCGCTTCCACTATTCAGCCATGCCATTTTTTCAATTTTTTCGCGAAAAGCCAATCCTGATAATGGACCATTTTCACTTTCTTTGGCAAAATCTTCTTCCCTCAATTCAACCACCATACCTGAGTTGGCAAATTTTGAGTTTCTGCTTGATGGCGACATTCCATTAACCACAATTTCTTCATGGTGGGTAGCCGATGGTACAATAAAACCGCCCGGACACATACAAAATGAGTAAACTCCTCTCCCATTTATTTGATTAACTAATGAATATGATGCAGCCGGCAAATATTCACTTCTTACTTCACAGTGATATTGAATTGAGTCAATTAAATTTTGAGGATGTTCAACTCTTACACCAATGGCAAATGGTTTTAACTCTATGGCAATATTTTTTTTGTGCAACAGATAGTATATATCAGAAGCTGAATGGCCGGTTGCCAATATTACCGCTTTTCCATAAATTTTAACATTATTGTTAATCTTAACTCCTTTTACCACATCGTTTTCAATAATAAAATCGGTAAGTTTTGAAGAATATAAAATCTCGCCACCGGCTTCTAAAATTGCTTCTCTAATATTTACAATTATTCCCGGCAATTTATTGGTTCCAATATGCGGATGTGCATCAATCAAAATATTTTTATCGGCTCCAAAAAACTCTAACAATGCTAAAATGCGTTTTACACTTCCCCGTTTTTTTGAGCGGGTATATAATTTTCCATCAGAAAAAGTTCCCGCTCCACCTTCACCAAAACAATAATTAGAATCGCTATCTACAATATGCTCCTTGTTTATAGCAGCAATATCTTTCCTTCGCTCTTTTACATTCTTGCCACGTTCAATAATTACAGGCTTTAGGCCCAATTCTATTAGCCTTAAAGCGGCAAAGAGTCCGGCAGGCCCGGCGCCAATAATAATTATTTCGGGTTTAGCAGAAACATTTTTAATATTAAATTCAAAATCATTTTTGGTTTCCGGATTTTCATTTATAAATACGTTTGCTTTTACAACAACCTTCACTTCTTTTGAACGTGCATCAATTGATTTTGACAGAACAGCTACTTTATTTATATCAGAACTTTTAATTTTTAATTGTTTGGAAATAATTTGATTATAATTTTCAGAATGATAAGCCTCGTATGGACTTAAACGCAATGTGACTTCTTTTTGCATTTTATAAATTATTATTCAAAGTGGAAAGTAAGAATTACCATTCTGGATAACATCTTGTCCATTGAAGTAGTGAGTTGCGAATTATCTCGCTTTAAAATATCCAAAAGGCCTATGGAAAATTTCAATTCGGAAGATAATCGGAAATATGGTAAGTAATAATCTACTCCGGCACCAATTTCAAAATACAAATCTGAACGGTTTAAACGCCTTATTCTATCCTCTTTTATTTTTTTTATTTCCTTTCCGTCCATATCAAAACGGTAATTAAATCCGCCAATTACATATGGCCTGTGATTGTTCAGTCTTTTTGATTTATATTTAAGTAAAACCGGGGTTTCGATGAAAATGGACTCAATTTTCACTCTTTTGTCAGGTTCATCAATTTTATAAGTATAAATCAAATCACGTTGGCCAAAAGCTAACCCGGGTAAAAAACGTAAATCAAGGTCTTCCGTCAACCTGAGATTTGAAACAATATTTATATTAAACCCGGGATATATTTTATTTTCAATGGAAGCAACAGAATCCATGGCAAAGAAATTATCAGCAGGCCTTATAGCAAAATTCATAGTACTCACAGCTACTGAAAACCCAAAATGTAAAATTTCATAATCATACAAAGGATTATTTTGTGGTTTTTGTATTTGCGAAAAACCATTTATTGTCAACAACAACAATATGATATATAAATATTTTTTCAATTTTTAATTACTAATTTACGATACTTTTTCACCGCTATAAATACATGCAATTCCAAACGTTAAAGATATACTTTTCGTATTTATAAACCCTGCCTTTTCTAATTCATCTAAAAATGCTTGTCCGTTGGGAAAATTATTAACCGATTCGGGCAAATATGAATATGCTGAATTATCTTTTGAAAAAAACTTGCCCCAGGCAGGCAAAATAAAATTAAAATATAAATTATAAATTTGTTTTACAGGAAATTGCGTTGGCTTTGAAAACTCCAGTATCACAGCTTTACCACCTGGTTTTAAAATACGATACATTTCAGAAAGCCCCTTGGGGCGATTTTCAAAATTCCTAACTCCAAAAGCTACAGTAACCGCATTAAAAGATTTATTCTCAAATTGCAAATTCTCAGAATCGCCCTCTATTAACTCAATGGAATCATAATTTTTTTGTTCAATTTTTTTCTTGCCAATTTCCAGCATTGCTGTAGAAATATCGATACCTGTAATTTTTTTAGGCTGTAATTTTAAAGCTTCAATAGCCAGATCGGCAGTTCCGGTTGCCACGTCTAAAATAAGTTCAGGTTTCAGGCCTTCAAGTTGATTGATAGTTTTTCTTCTCCATATTTTGTCTATTCCCAACGATAAAAAATGATTTAAAAAATCGTATCGTTTTGCAATATTATTGAACATTAAAGCTACTTGTTCTTTTTTTGAAGAAGTGCTTTTCTTATAAGGTTTTATTTCAATCTGGCTGCTCAAAATTTTTCAGTGTTTTCAATAATTAACATAATAAAAAGTAAATGTAGCATTTGATTTTTTGGAGTGGCAAATATAATTATATTAATTTATTCAAATATTATTTAAGTTAATAATGAAATCAAATAATACTATTGCATAAACACTCAACTATATTTAGGCATTAACTACAACAGTTCACTCTTCACCCTTCACCCTTCACCCTTCACCCTTCACCCTTCACCCTTAACTTTTCACCCTTAACTTTTCACCCTTAACTCTTCACCCTTAAATAGAACGGCTTACATCAAAATTCTCAAGTTTGTCAGCCAGTTTCTTTAAGAACATTCCACCCAATGCACCATCAACTACACGATGATCATAAGCCAGTGAAAGTATCATTTTGTGCCTTATGCCAATTGAATCGCCTTGCGGTGTCTCAATTACTGCCGGTTTTTTAATTATAGCACCTAAAGCCAAAATGGCAACTTCCGGCTGGTTAATTATTGGTGTTCCTGTTAAATTACCAAATGTTCCAAGATTAGTAATAGTAAATGTACCGCCTTGAATTTCATCCGGTAAAAGTTTGTTTTCTCTGGCACGCATTGCCATATTATTGACTGCTTTAGATAATCCTATCAGACTTTTCTGATCAGCATTTTTAATTACCGGAACTATTAAATTTCCATTTGGTAAAGCTGTAGCCATACCAATATTAATATTTTTCTTAACTATAATTTTATAACCGTTAACAGAAACATTTACCATTGGAAGCTCTTTTAATACTTGTGCAGTAGCTTCAAAAAAGATAGGAGTATATGTTAACTTCTCATGTTCGCGTTTAAAAAATTCATCCTTTATTTTGTTTCGCCAGTTTACAATATTTGTTACATCTACCTCATGAAAAGAAGTTACATGCGGGGAAGTTTGTTTTGAGTTAACCATATAATCAGCAATTAACCTTCGCATTCTATCCATTTCTATTATTTCATCAGTGGCATTTATATTTATTGCCGGTTTTGAAATAATTACCTTTGGTTCTTTAAGTGTTTTAGCAAAAGTTTTGCTTTCCGGTTTTGTTCCTCTGATTTTCAAATAAGAAAATAAATCATTTTTTGTTATGCGCCCATTTATTCCTGTACCTTTTATTTGCTTTACTTCAGAAGCATCAATATTCTCTTTATCAATAATGCTCTTTACAAGAGGAGAAAGGAATATTCCTTCTACTGGCAATTTTTCTACTTCTTCTATTTCTTCCGATTCTTTTGGTATTAAATCAGTTCCCGGAATTTCATTAGCTTCAGAGTTTGTATTGTTTACAGAAGTTTCTATCTGAGAAATATCAATTTTAACATCTGCATTCTCAATAGTATCTTCTCCTTCAACTTTCAGAATAGCTATTACATCACCAACCTTTGGAATTTCACCTTCCTGAAAAAGAATTTTATCAAGAATTCCATCTTGAGGGGCAGGTATCTCAGAATCAACTTTATCGGTTGCAATTTCTACAATCGATTCGTCTTCTTCAACTTTTTCTCCTTTTTGTTTTAACCATTTTGTAATAGTTGCCTCAATTATACCCTCGCCCATTGCCGGTAAAAGAATCTCAATATTTGCCATTGTATAAACGCTAATTTTATTTTTATAGCCATAAAAGTAAAGAATATTTTTAATAGCAATAGATTATAATTGTTTATTAACTTAAAATTTAATATTTGTATTATAACTATACTTATAAAATTAGTAAATGTCCATAAAGCCTGCTATTTAGTTATGCCTGATTTCTATATTTACAAACAAAACGCTTGAATTAATCGATATACTCTCAATAAATTCAAATTAGTTTATACTGAATAAAATATTAATTACATCAATATTGAATTTTGAATCATTAGTTTTGCAAAAAAAATTAATTTTGCCATTTGAATAAATTAATAGAAGTATATGTTTACATTATTTAGAAGAGAGTTAAACAGTTTTTTTAATTCATTAATTGGTTATTTAGTTATAATTGTTTTTTTAATTGCTAATAGCTTATTTGTTTGGATTTTCCCCGGTCAATTTAATATTCTCGATAGTGGTTATGCTAATATTGACACCTTGTTTATTATTTCGCCATGGATATTTATGTTTTTAGTTCCGGCCGTAACAATGCGCTCTTTTTCTGATGAAATTAAAACAGGAACTTTAGAATTACTTCTTTCAAGGCCTATTACAAATGTTCAAATAATTGTATCGAAATATTTAGCAGCTGTAGTAATAGTTTTGTTTTCTTTGCTTCCAACATTATTATATTTTCTGTCGGTTTACTTATTGGGTAGCCCCGTTGGAAATATAGATACAGGTGGCACATGGGGATCTTTTATTGGCTTGTTTTTTCTTGCAATTACCTATACTTCAATAGGCGTTTTTTCATCATCTTTAAGCGAAAATCAAATAGTTTCGTTTATAATAGCAGTTACACTGTCATTTATCTTTTTTATCGGGTTCGATTCTATTGCATCCTTAAGCGTATTTAATCATATAGCTCATATTATTAGTTATTTTAGTATAAATGAACATTATCGTTCAATTAGCAGAGGTGTTATTGACACAAGAGATATAGTATATTTTATA
>JAADFW010000051.1 GCA_013152655.1 Chlorobiota bacterium | reverse complement strand
CACTCTCACTCTCACTCTCACTCACACCACAATTCACTATTCACTATTCACTATTCACTATTCACTATTCACTATTCACTATTCACTATTCACTATCTTACTACTCTGCCAACAACTTTTTCAGCAGCAGCTACAACATCCAAAGTGTCAATTCCATATTTTTTCATTAACTCATCAGGTGTTCCGCTTTCTCCAAATTTATCATCAACAGCAACCATTTCCAAAGGTGTTGGCATTTCTAATGCTAAAAGCTGGGCTATACTGTCACCCAATCCGCCATTCATCATATGTTCTTCGGCAGTAACCACGCACTTAGTTTTTTTCACTGATTCTAAGACGGCTTTTTTATCTAAAGGTTTAATAGTATGAATATTTATAATTTCAGCTGATATTCCTTTTTCTTCTAAAATTTCACAAGCTTCAATTGCTTTCCAAACCAAATGACCGGTAGCAATAATGGTTACGTCAGAGCCTTCATTCAGTAAAATAGCTTTCCCTATCTCAAATTTTTGGTCTGGCAGTGTAAAATTTGGAACTTTTGGCCTTCCAAAGCGCAGGTAAACCGGGCCAACAAAATCTGCAATAGCCATAGTAGCTGCTTTTGTCTGATTATAATCGCAAGTATTTATTACAGTCATGTTCGGAAGCATTTTCATTAAGCCAATATCTTCCATAATTTGATGTGTAGCCCCATCCTCGCCAAGTGTAATTCCGGCATGAGAAGCACATATTTTTACATTTTTATCTGAATAAGCCACAACCTGCCTAATCTGGTCGTAAACTCTGCCGGTAGCAAAATTAGCGAAAGTACCTGCAAACGGTATTTTCCCTCCAATACTTAGTCCTGAGGCCACACCTATCATATTTGCTTCAGCAATTCCGGCCTGAAAAAAACGGTCGGGAAATTCATTCGCAAATTCATTCATTTTTAAAGAACCGGTTAAGTCGGCACACAAGGCTACCACATTCGGGTTATTCTTGCCTAATTCATAAAGTCCGGCACCAAAACCGGATCGCGTATCTTTTTTTTCAGTATAGGTATATTTTTTCATTTCAATAAATTATGGATTAAAAGATTGGAAAATTAATGATTATTTTTTTAACTAATACAATTTAACAGGAATTGAGCTGCCTGAATTAATTCTAAATTTTCGCTGAATGGAATAAATAATCTCTTTTGAGTTACGCGAGCGAAAAACAACGGTATAATTGCCAGGCTGCAATACAATAGATTCTTGCATTTTATTAGGGTTTAAATTGTAAACTCTTTCCAGTTTATTATCTTTTTCAACAAATAACGCCCCATAACCAGGTGCCGACAAAAATAATGTAACTATGCCGGGTTGTGGAATTTCGACTGTTGTTGTATAGCTTTGCTTTATTTCAACATCAGGAATTTGTAATCGTGGCAAAGTCAAAACTTCTATTTCGTACAGTCCTGTAATATACTTTTTCTCTTCTCCAACTTTTTGAATATTAAGCGTTTCGGAATTGCCTTTTTTACGAATTATAAATTGTAAGTCTTTATATTGATTACCATTAGGCTTTTTCATTAACAAAGTTCCTTGTGGCACATCTACCGCAATAATATTATGCTTTCCGGGAGTTAATACAATACTGTCTTTTCTTACCGGAGGAATGGTTTGCACTACCAAATCATAAGTTAACAGCGGGTCGAGGTTGATGGTATCAGGATTTCCTCTATGGTTAATAGTTTGTATATAATTATGCTTTACAATACCCGAAAAATTATCATAAAACGTTAATGTTACATCAGTTTCAGTAGGTTTATAGTATTCATCCAGCAAATTAACTTGTGCAGTTGTAGAGTTTAATGCCTGAGATATTACAACTTCCATAACTTCTTTAAATTTTGTTTCGTTAGTTGCATCAAAATAATGGCCAACACACTCAAACGTTTTTTTAAAACCATCATCTAAGCCAATTCCAACTACAAATGGCTTTAAAATTATACCTTGTTTCTGTAATGCTTTAGAAACAGCACATGGGTCACCATCACAAGCTTCAATACCATCAGTTATCAGAACTATTATATTTCTGCAATTGTCGCAATCAGGAAAATCTTTTGAACTCATTTCAAGAGCATAGGCAATCGGTGTAGTTCCTTTTGGTATTATTTGTTTTAATTTATGTTTAATTTTTGCTGCATTCCCGGGTTCAAAAGGAACTTCAAGCTTTGTATCGTCACAATCTTGAGGTGGAACCGGTTTTTGATGGCCGTAAACACGCAAAGCCATTTCAACGGTACTTACCTGTTTTAAACTATCAACCATTTGTATTAACATATTTCTGGCCACATCAATTTTTCGCCCGCTTTCCCACTGGCTCAACATACTTTGTGATGCATCTAATACAAATAAAATTCTTGTTTTAACTTTAGTTTTTTTCAGCTCTTGCCCAAAAAAATAGTTGGTATTAACCAATAGAATAATTGATAATATGATAATCTTAAATTGTATTTTCATATTTAATTTATTGTTGGAATTCTTTATATTAAACCAATTTTGTATGAATTTATTTTAGTCAAAAAGCATGGATTTTCAATAAACAGACAGCATATTTTTACAAAATAACTTATTTTTATTTTTATTACAGAACTCATAGTAGTAAGTTATAAAATATTATTAACCGTAATTTGAAATTATTATGCAATATATAAAACCAATTATAACTGAATACGAAAAGCATAGAAATGCAGCAAATGCCTTACCAATGAGTAACTATATGAAGAATAACTTTGCATTTTTAGGTATAAAATCGCCTGATAGAAAAGTAATAAACAGAGCATTCTTTAAAAAATACGGTTTGCCTGAAATAAGTAATCTGACAGCAATAATTAAAAAATTATGGCAATTGCCTGAACGCGAATATCAGTATTTTGCAATGGAATTAATGAAAAGATGCTTTAAAAAGACAGATGATAATATAATTGACTTATTGGAGTACATGATAATTAATAAATCGTGGTGGGACAGTATTGATTTAATTGCCACACATCTGGTAGGTGTCTTTTTTCAAAAATATAATAATTTAGTTCCCGGAAAAACAACTGAATGGATGAATTCCGGAAATATTTGGCTACAAAGAACATGTATCCTGTTTCAATTAAAATATAAGAAGGAAACAGATTTTAACCTTTTAACGGAATTTATAATTCCATTAACTAATTCAAAGGAATTTTTTATTCAAAAAGCTATTGGATGGGCTCTTAGAGAATATTCAAAAACAAATCCGCAAATGGTTCTTGAATTTGTTAAAAAACATAATCTTGCACCTTTAAGTGTGCGTGAAGCATTAAGAATTTTAAAGAAAAATGATTTGAGTAAATAACATATTTTTAATTTCATACTGTTAATAAAAATTGATTAATTAAGTTATATTAGTGCCGGTAAAAAGTAAACATCAAATAATAATTAATGTTCAAGATATTACAAAATCAGAATAGGTTATTCTCAAACTTGCTGATATTTATTGTATTCTTTTTTCATCTTTCTGTTTCAGCACAGAATAATTTTGACAAGATTGATCGTCATGCTTTAGCTGCCGATTCATTAATTGCCCAATCATTAAAAAACCTTTGTAATTATCTTGTTGAACCGGCTGCTAATGACCTTGAAAAAGTTAGAAGTTTTTATATTTGGATTACCCACAATATTGGCTACGACACAAAAGCATATTTCAGCAATTCGCAAAAAAAATACACACCCGAAGAAGTTTTAAAAAGAAAAAAAGCTGTTTGTGAAGGATACGCAACCCTATTAAAAGCCATGTGCGATATGGAAAATATTCCTTGCGAAATTATCTCAGGCTACAGTAAAGGATACGGATATAAACCAAATAAAACGCTAAAAAGTAAAGACCATGCATGGAATGCAGTTAAAATTAACGAAAAATGGTATTTAATTGATGCAACCTGGGGAAGCGGATACCTCGATGACAAAGGCCACTTTAAAAAGTATTTTTCAAATTATTTTTTTCTGACAAGCCCTGAAACTTTTATTTATGAGCACTTGCCGGCTGACCCCATGTGGCAGTTATTAAAAACTCCTATTACATTAAAAGAATACAAAACAGACAGTAGCCAAATTAAAAAGTTTTTGAAAGAAAAAGATGGAAATTTCAATTATAATGATAGCATAAATGCGTATGAGAAATTGCCGGATTATGAACAAAAAATTAAAACAGCATTCAACCAGTATAAATTTAATAACAAATTAGCATCTCCGGTTGGCTTTGCATATATGGATCGTGCTTTTACCTTGTTTAATAATTTAATGGAAGATAAAAATATACCCACAAAAGATGCCTACCAAAAACAATTGTA
Organism: Chlorobiota bacterium; assembly: GCA_013152655.1. GTDB lineage: Bacteria > Bacteroidota > Bacteroidia > Bacteroidales > B39-G9 > JAADFW01. Next base: position 3,608 of record JAADFW010000051.1, on the reverse strand, counting down.
TATTTTACAGTTATACGAAAAGGCTCTATATTATTTTAATTTAGGTAAAGATGAAGCATCATTGCAGGCCAAAAAAGTCTGTAAAGCAAATATAAATTCATGTAAACAAAACCTGAAATCATACGAACAAATGCTTAACAGAAACTGAAGAAAACTTGCAGTTTTATTTATTTAATTATAAACCATAATTTATGAAATCTACCTTATTGATTTTTTTTATTACAATTACTTTACAGTTTAATGCACAAAATAATGTTATTCATAATATAAGTTCTGTAGAATTTTATAAATTAATTCAAGCCGGCAAAAATGTTTTATTAGATGTGCGGACTAAATCGGAGTTTGAAAATGAGCATATTAAAGATGCAAGCAATCTTAATTTTTATGCACTGGACTTTAAAAATAAACTGGACCTGCTACATAAAGATGAAAAAATATTCTTGTATTGTACTACCGGATACAGGAGTGCTAAAGTAGCTGATATTCTTAAAAACAAAGGATTTACAAATATCTATAATCTTGAAAAAGGCATTATGGACTGGAATCTGAAAAAATTGCCGGTGGTAAAAGGAGCCATTGCTGAAAAGAATAAGATTGATAAATATACTATAGATAAATTTAACAACTTAATTGATACAGACAGCTTAGTTTTTATCGACTTTTATGCACCCTGGTGCGGGCCATGCAGAAAAATGATGCCTATGATTGATAGCCTGAAAGTTGAATATTTCACTAAAATTAAGATGGTAAAAATTAATGCTGATGCCAGTAAAAAACTAAACCTCTACCTACAAACTTCAAGTGTGCCGCTAATAGAAATTTATAAGGATAAAAAAGTAATTTATAAAAAGGAAGGTTTAATTACAAGAGATGAATTAGTTAATGTTTTTGAAGATGTTTTAATGAAATATACAACCAAAAAATAATTTATATTTTGCTTTATAATTACTCATAAAAATGCATTTGTTGAATATATTCGTACACTCTTGAAGGTAAAAAATAGCGTATATCTTTCTTTTCTTTAATTGCTTTTCTAATGAAGCTTGACGAAATTTCCATGATGGGAGCTTCTACCAAATTAATATTTTTCTTATTACTCCATTCATTTTTTTTACTTTTTGGCCTGGGATAAACCAGAATCCGGTAATTATTTATAATTTCCTCATAATTTTTCCATTTTTGTATATTTTCAAGATTATCCATACCCATTATAAGGCTAAATTCATATTTCGGATACCTTTCGCGAAGGTAAGCCAAAGTATTTATAGTATATGACGGTTGTGGCAACCTAAATTCAATATCGGTAACCTGAAAACGGATATCATTCTCAATAGCTTTATATACCATATCAAAACGGTGATGGCTTTTTAAAAGTGATTTCTTTTCTTTTAAAGGATTATGTGGACTAACAACAAACCAAAACTCATTTAAATCTGTAAATTCCACCATATAATTTGCAATGGCTAAATGCCCGATATGAACCGGATTAAAAGAACCAAAAAAAAGGCCTGTTTTCATATATTATCTACTACAATTAATTATTTTAAAAATGCCGAAACATGCTTTTTAACTTCTGCTATGGTAAGTTCCAGATTATCATTTACAACAACAATGTCAAAATCATTGGCAAATGATAATTCGTGTTCCGCTTTTCTTATTCGTTTTATAATTTGTTCTTCGCTATCAGTTGACCTGTTTCTCAACCTCTTCTCCAATTCATTAACCGAAGGAGGCATTATAAAGATGGCAAGTGAGTTATCAGGATATTGTTTTTTAATATTTAATCCTCCTTTAACATCAATATCAAAAACTACATTTTTATTTTTCGCCCATATTCTTTTCAACTCGCTTCTTAGTGTTCCGTAATACTGTTTTTCGTAAACCTCTTCCCATTCTACAAGCTCATTGTTAGCTATTTTTTCTTTAAACTCATTAACAGTTATAAAATAATAGTCTTTCCCATTAGTTTCATTAGTTCGTTTTTCTCTGCTACATACAGAAATAGAAAACTCAAGGTTAAAATTATCTTTCAATAATTCTTTAACAATGGTAGTTTTACCTGAGCCGGAAGGTGCTGAAAATATAAGTAATTTACCTGATTTCATCCTTTTATTTTTTAATTTTCACAGGCCGGATGGAACTGCATAAAAAAATAATCATTGTCATATGTGTTAATTATTATTGTCATGCTTGTTTCATCTAATTATAAAACATTCATTAATTGTTCTTTTATTTTCTCCAACTCATCTTTCATTTGCACTACAATGCGCTGTATATCAGCATTATTGGCTTTTGAGCCGATGGTATTAATTTCTCTGCCAATTTCCTGCGAAATAAATCCAAGTTTTTTTCCTACACTTTCTTCAGATTTCATATTCTCAATAAAATAATTGCAATGATTTGAAAGACGAACCTTTTCTTCAGTAATATCTAATTTTTCTAAATAATATATTAACTCTTGCTCAAACCTGTTTTTATCATAATTTCCTTTATTTTCCATTTCTGCCAAATTAACCAATATCCTATTTTTAATATTATTAATTCGTTCTTCTTCAAAAACTTCTATTTCTGAAATAAGATTATTAATAGAATAAATTCGTTTGGTAATATCTTGCTCCATAGAAAACCCGTCTTGCTCTCTAAACACAATTAAATAATTTATTGCATTTTCAATAGAAGGCAAAACCTCATCCCATTCTTCATTACTTAATACTGTACGCTCAGATTTTAAAACATCAGGAAGTTTTATTAATGTAGAAAACCAATTCTGTTCTTCTTTAATATCAAGATTTTCAGCAATTTGTTTCAATTGACTATAGTAATTACTTATTGCTTTCTCGTTAATATTTGCCACATTCTCTCCATTATTTGCTTCAACAAAGAGATTAAAATCTATTTTTCCTCTTGAGAGTTTATTTACCAATAAATTCCTGATAAATAATTCTTTCTCTTTATAATAACTCGGAATTTTAGTGTTTAAATCGAATTGTTTACTATTTAAAGAACGAATTTCAATAATTATTTTTTTATCTAACACATGGCACGTTTCTTTACCATAACCTGTCATTGAATATAACATACAATTATTTTTAAATTAATTTTCAAATTTTTCCAGCGTAATCGATAACTCTTCATGTTGTGTTGGCCTTACCTGTACTATAGATATTTTCTCATAATAAATACCGTTAATGGTATTAAAAGCCAAAATATAATAATTTCCATAGTTTATAAAACCAAAATAAGCCGAATTATTATTATCTGCTGTTATTAACCTGTAAATAGCCAAATCTTCTGCTGAGTTTTCCAAATCAATTAGAATATCATCATATGCAGCATAAAGGAAAACTCCTGACCCATTTGCCGGGTATGAGCCAAATTCATCTCTATACCTTACATAAACAGTTAATTGGCCTGTTACCCCTGATGTATCACTATAAAGTATTTCCTGGGGAACAGGGTCATAATTATTTGATTTAGTGCAACTAAATATGCTTGCCGTAACAACAATTAAAATAAATATATTTATATGTTTTAGCATATTAATAGAATTAGAGTTAAACAAAGTTACGGTAAGCATATTTAGTTGCACTAAATCAAATAATTATGAC
>JAADFW010000050.1 GCA_013152655.1 Chlorobiota bacterium | reverse complement strand
TAACTTTTTTTTCGGCTGTTTTGATTTTTTTGTTTCATCTGAAATTGTTTAAAGTGACTAATTTTTAGTCAACCAATTTCAGGAAAAGACAATCCTTTTTATTGCTCATAACGGCTCGTATATGCGTAGTTGCGGACTTTAAATCCACGAACTTTCGGTCTTTCGCTACACTTTGCTCAAAGATACAAACTTTGATTTAAACAACAAAACCGCAATTATCGTATATACTTTGTTACCAACCGGCTTTCATTTTTAGTATACATTTTCTTTCTCATTGTGCGTTTGCTTGACAAGCTCTTTGCAAAAATTGGTTTATGTGGTTGGATTTAGCGTTTTGCAATGTGCTTGGCAAATGCGGTGGATTTATATAATTCTTTCTTTTTCAACAATCGTAGGTAAATATTTTTTCATCAATTCTTTGTTCGTTTCGTTGTTCTTAAATACTTTGTTGAACTTAATCTCCTTGATAATACTCTTATTAAACTTAAAATTATTTTCCAATGTTATTTCCCAATAGAATTTGGTTTTAGAATTTTCTTTTCCTGTAATTTTGCTTTTATGAACCTGTTTTACACTTTTTATCTTTCCGAAATGTCCTGTGAGTTTAATTGGTTTTCCTCGTCCGCCTTCATAGGTGTAAAGATATTCTGTTTCAAAAATTTCAAGTGGAAAATCTTGTACAATATTGTTATTTTCAATGGCGTGAAAATAGAATTTATTTGTTTTTGTAAGCCCTGCAATATCCTTTTTTCTACAAAACCCTAATGCAATTTTTTTGTTTGGCTTAGGTTCAGTTTTTATATAATTATCAAATTCTTTTTTATTGTTAAATCCACGTATTTTATTTCTGTAATTTTCGGCAATTTGTTCATTTTCAATCTCTAATTTTCTACATTTACTAATTTCCAAAAATTCAATTTCTTTATCAATACCTAAAAATCTACGATTAGCCAAATTTGATGCAATTCCTGTTGTGCTACTGCCTGCAAACGGATCTAACACCCACGCTTTTGGTTTTGTTGAAGCTAAAATAATTCGAGTTAATACCGAAAGTGGTTTTTGTGTAGGATGTTTTTTACAAGATTTTTCCCATTTTGCAATGGCGGGTAATGTCCAAACATCTTTCATTTGTTTATTACCGTTTAATTGTTTCATTAAGTCGTAATTGTAATAATGAGGAACGTTTTTGTGCTTTCTTGCCCAAATAATCTGCTCGGTAGAATGAGTAAAATATCTGCGTGAAAAATTGGGTGGCGGATTGGTTTTTTGCCACGTAACAATATTAAGAATTTTGTAATCAAGTTCGGTTAATATTTGTCCGATACTAAAAATATTATGTGCTGTTCCGCTTATCCAAATGGTAGCGTCATCTTTCATCACTTCACGAACAGCTTTTAGCCATTTTCTATTAAAATTATTTACATAATCAAAACCTTTGGATTTATCCCATTTCCCTTTATTTACTGATACTATTTTGCCGTTTTGAATTGATAAACCATTGTTTGACAGAAAATAAGGCGGATCGGCAAAAATCATATCAAATTTATGATTGATTTTTGGTAACAAATCAAAAGTATCTCCTTGTAAGAGATAGAAATTTTTGTCTTTTGATTTGAAATAGGGTTTAATCATTTTTGGGAATTGGTAAACCAAATTTGTATAATGGGATATATTCAAAAAAATATGAACAATTCATACTAATTATGTAGTCTAAAACGTCTTTGTATTGAGGTTTTTTGAACCAATCACTCAATAAATAGATATATTCAGCTTCAATGTTAGCTCTTGATAATAATTTTTGATATTGTTTCTTTTTAAAATCACAAGTTTGAAGTTTTTCATCGACAGAACCCGCTACTTGTTGAAATTTTACTTCAATGATATAAACAGTATTCTTGATAATGACAAAAATACTATCATCAGGCAACAATCTTTTTGAAATTAATTCTTTCCACTTGATTTCAAGTTCATCTAAAAACTTGTAAAATCCATATTTCTTAAAAATTCTTGCAACTAATTCATCTTCGTAAAATACATTGGTATTTTCTACTTTGTAACCTTTTTGATTATTTAAAAAAGTTGCTAAATCTGTTTTTCCTTCAAAAATAAGTCCTGTTTTAGTGTTTCCACCACCTTTTCCGCCTAATTTCATAATTATAGGATATTTGTAATTAACAATTCTGTTAACTTACCACGTTTTTGTGGATTTGCATTAATACTTCTACGAGCATTTACTCTTAAAATATTAAAAGTTGCATATAAGTCATCAAAGAAATTGTCTTTTGGATTTTTTCCTTTTACATCAGAATTGCTTAAAATCCATTGATGTCCTTTTTGATTTAAAAGTTCGCAAAATTCTTTTAGCCTTATTTGTTCAGCATCATCAAAGGCATCTTTTGAGTAAGAATTGAAACTTGAAGTTTCACTCAATGGTTTATAAGGTGGATCAAAATAGAAAAATGTATTTTCATCCGCATATTTTAAGGTTTTGGAATAATCTCCATTTAGTATTTCTACATTTTGCAAGACTTTTGAAACAGCTCGTAAGTTCGGTTCATTACAAATTTGTGGTTTTTTGTAACTGCCGATTGGTACGTTAAATTCGTTTTTTCGATTTACTCGATATAAGCCATTGAAACAAGTTCTATTTAAGAAAATAAATAAAGCTGTTTGTTTGGTTTGGTTTGATTTTCTGGTATTAAATAATGTACGTTTTTCGTAGTAATATTCTTTTTTCTTATCTTGATTTTCTGCAATTTTATGATATTCTTTTTCCCATTTAGTAAGTATATCAATTAAATTTTCAACGTCATTTTTTATGGTTAAATAACTGTTAGTCAAATCGGTATTAATATCATTGATAATAGCTCGTTTCATATTCGGAAAATTTTCAATCATCCAAAACAAAACGGCACCACTTCCCACAAACGGCTCAACATAGGTGAATGGTTTGTTCATAGTATTTTGTGGCAAATTGTTTTTTATTTGCTCAATCAATTGTGTTTTTCCACCTGCCCACTTTAAAAATGGTTTTGCTATCATATTTCTTGTTTTAATATTCACAAAAATACAAATTTATCTCTGTAATTCTAATTTTATCTGCGAGCGTAGGAAAAAAATAGCTCTTTTGGTTTTTTCAGCATTGGAATTTAGCGTTGGAAAAAAACAAATGTGCTATTTGTGTGGTTGGAATTATGTTTTTTATTGGTTTGCAATTTTCATTTTTCAGCTGGTTGGTAACGGTTGGTATAAGAACAGTAAGGGATTTTGAAACACTTACTTTTCGATTTAGTACTGAGCGAAATTTACAATTTTTCTTTTTAAAATGGACACGCAAAATTGTAAATTTTGCGGACTTTGTAAAATGCATTACACTTTAGGTTAAGCACTCAAACCCTTATTGTTTTTATACTTTGTTACCTGCCGTTATTATTCTTTTTCTTCTTTCGGTATTAGGTTTTGTGTGAATGAATTATAAGGGAAATATTTCGGCATTTTGCTATGTATAAATTTATTTTCAAAGAAACATTGAGCAACTCTATCATCAAAAAATGCTGGATTTACGGGGATTTTAGCATTTGGGTTATGAAATACAACAGTTCCTTCCGACCAAGTTTCATTGCTATCTTTGCTAACAGGATACGAAACCAAATGAGGTTTATCTGCATTTGGGTCGTGATTGTAAAAACTTCCCATTCTTATTAAAGTTGGAATATTGCTCCCAAGTTCTGCCTGTTTCCCCATTCTGTTGAATTTTGAAAGCGTACCACAAGAAGAGAAAATAATAGCACTTACGTTTTCAGAATTAGGTTGAAAGAAAAATCCACTTGAAATTTTCGTTCCATTAGGCTTGGTGTAATTTCCTATTTTAACAGGCTTGACAATAAGTTTTCCCTCTTTGTCAAATGAATGCTCGTATTTATAACCATATAGATAATCCGACAAAGCATTAAAAGTCCAAGTCATTGACATAGTATCGTGAAAATCTGCAATGGCAATTAAAAAAGGTTTGCCTTTTACGTGTTCTTTTTTCCAATATTCCATTTTCATTTTATCGAATAAAGCATTTCCAAAAAGTAATGGTATATCATTATCTAATTTTTTTTGAATTTCGTCAGCCTCTTTTGGTTCACTTTCCAAGTGCGTTTTTCTACTAACAATTACTGCTTCAACAGCAATTTCTTGATTGAATTTTTCAATCATATAATCTGGCGAATTGAAATTTCTTTTAAATGAAAAAAATTGTTCTCTAAAAAAACAGAAGAGAAATAATTCCCAAACTCTTGCATCAAATCCGTTTATTGACTGAAATTGGTCAATGAAATTGCCTATATCTTTGTAATGATAAGAAACCTCTTTTATGGTTTCTTTAGCCATAGAAAGTGCAATATTTGTATTTAGCAATTTGTAGTTTGGATGTTGCTTTTCTTCATTGTTTAAGTTTTTAAAAAGGTCAAAATATTCGTGCTTATTGTCGTGAAAGACAATCGAATTACTACTCATTTCATCATCAATCCAATTTCTAACTTCTTCTATTGTTTCAACACTTGCTGTTATCAATTCCGCTCTATATTGCTTTGATTTATCTCTTGATAAAATGCATCCGTAATAGTCGTTATCTGTGTAATCTAAACTAATTAGTCCTATTAAACCACCATTTCCATTGGAATAGAACTCTAATTCTTTTGAGAAATATTGCACGAATGGTTCTCTTGTAAAAAGAAGATATATATCAAATAGTTTTTTGTTAATTGGAATTGCCGTTTTCATTTTTCAGTCAAATTTTAAGTTAGTTTTGCTTTTTTGAGTTTTTTATTAATCTTTGTTTTCTGATTATTATATAAAATTCGACTTGTATACTTTTTGAAGTACGTAATTGTCTTTTCAATTTGCTTTATATCATCTTGCTGTTTTTCTTTGTAATTTGCATTTTGTTCATCAGGTTCAGGGTTATGTTTATAATGAATAAATGCGTTTCTGTCTTCTGCAAGTTTTAGGATTACATTTTTATGCTTAATTGAGATTTTAGGAATTTCCAATATTAGAGGAAGCCAAGTTAGTTTTCCAATTAAGTTAATCGATCTTATAATATTATTTATTTCTTTTTTGTTTATCGATTTTCTACGACAGAGTTCATTAATTATTTCGTTTAGTTTATGTTCGAAATAGGTCGCATAGAATACTTTTGCTTTATTGATATCATCTGCTTCATTAAATTGTCTTGCAGAAGATATTAAACTATCAGTATGGTCAATTATAATTTTATATTCGGCTTTTTTATTTATGTCTTGAAATTTTTTCCAAAATTTTTTCTTGTCCTCTAAATCAGATAATGTTAATGTTCCGTCTTTGAAAAGTGATTGAATTACTCTTTCAATTAGAATTTTTGATAAATTTTCTTCTTTTTCCTTTATCTCGTTATCATTCATTCAGTCAATATTTTTAGGTTATACATTGTTCTGCTTAGTGTTTTAATATTTCTATCAATTCCTTATTTAAATATAAATTTTCTCGTCCTATTTTTTCAGATTTTAAAATCCCAATATCTTCAAGATTTTTCAAATATCTTGATGCTGCTTTTCTTTCAACCTTTAATTTTTCTACTACAAACTCAATTTTTGAATAAGGTTGTTCAAAAAGCAATTCTATCAATTCTTTTCGATAAATTTTAGGTGCTTCTTCTTTAACCTTTTCAATTGTTATTTCCAGTAGATTTTTTATCTGATTTATTTTTTTTATTGTGTAACCGGCAGTTTCTTCAACTGCTTTAAGCATATATAAAATATAATCTTCCCACTGGTCTGTTTTATTTACTTGATTTAGATATTTATAATAATTTGATTTATTTTCATTTATATACGAACTTAAATACAAAATTGGAATGTCAAGTAAGTCGTTAATAATCAGATATAAAATATTTAAAATCCTTCCGGTTCTACCATTGCCATCGTAAAAAGGATGGATACTTTCAAATTGATAATGCAAAATAGCCAAGTTTATCAATGGGTGTAAATCTGTTTGATTAATATTAAAATGTTCTAAAAAATTACTTAATAAATCTAAAATCTCATCTTTTTCTTGTGGTGGTGTATAAACAATCTCTCCTGTTTTGTCATTTTTTAAAACGGTTCCAGCCATTGACCTTATTCCTGCATTATTTTCAATTATTGTCTTTTGAATAATCTCAATATCTTTTAATCTTAAAAAACTTTGTTTTTTTATCAATTCAAATCCTGTAAAAATTGCTTTTCTGTAATTAATTACTTCCTTCACTTGTGTAGGCTGTTTACTTTGTGATGCAAGTGCTTTGTATAATTCGTCTTGTGTTGTAATAATATTCTCAATTTCAGAACTATCTTTTGCTTCTTGCAATACAACTGCATTTACCAACATTGCTTGATTTGGGATTGTCTTTGCTATTCCTTTTAATTCGCCAAGATATTGTGATGATTTGCTTAACTGTCTTAGTATTTTAACGGTTTCAACCTTTTCCCTTTCAGGTGGCAATTTTTTTAGTTTTTCTATATATCCCATTTTATCCCATATTATTTAAATATGTCCCAAAAATACAAAAATAAGTTCATATTTCAAAATTGTGGTGTTTTTTGTCTCACATTAAGCAGAACGGTTGGTGCAAGAGCAGTAGCGGATTAATAGCGGTTTCAGTTCGTTAAACCAAAGTAGCCAAACTGCCACCGCTTCCAAGTAGTCAAATCGGCAGATTTGGCGGTGCTTGACTGAAAAACTACCGCTAAAAACAGCACTGAAACCGCTATTGCTTTTGCACATTGTTGTAAGTAGTATTTATTATTTTTCAGGTTTTATTTTTATTATTTGTCCATTTTTAGATATTACCAAAACACTATTATTTTTCCTTTTCATTTCGAGAAGTTTTTCATAAGTTTTGCTTAATCCTTTCAAAACTTTTTCTCTTATATCTTCTATTTGTTCTTTAGTTCCCATAATATTTCTTTTTTAGATTGTTCCAAATTATTTCATTTTTAACATCTTCTTTTTTTCTAATTCCTTCTGCTAATATTTCAAATGGTGTTTTTGAATTATCAATAAACATCCAATAATCTGCAATCGGAATGTATAGATTAAACATATTTTTAATTCCTAAATCATATCTTCTTCTAATAGTTTTTTCTGGAATATTATGTCCTCCTTCTTGCACTCTAATCTTAACTCTTTCAATTGCTAATTCAGGACTATTTAACCAAAAATATAATATTGTTACAAAATAACCTTTTTCTTGTGCTTTTTTTACTGTATTAACATAACTTCTTGTAGCCAATGTAGTTTCAAAAGCGAAATCAACACCATTTTCTATAAGTTCATCAATTCTTGATAACATTAATCTTCCAGCTTTAATGGCTACTTCATTTGGATTAAATGGAGATAATCCTTTTGCAATTTCATCAGCATTAACAAATTCATTGCAATTTAACATTTCAGGCAATATTGTATAAGATGCTGTTGTTTTTCCAGCACCATTGCAACCCGATATGATATATAATCTCTTCATATTACAAATTTACAGAAATTATTTAGTAAATTCGTTATTTAATCAAATTTGATTTATTGAAAAAGTTGTTCTATTGAATTCCAATTATGAAAAATTAAGTAAAAGAGCAAAAATGAGATAATTATTTTGATAATTTTTTTTATTGATATTTTATTGTTTCTTTCCATTTTTTAGGTCTATCGGTATATTACTTACAACGGTTGGGCTATGTGGCGTGCGGGATTTTAACGCTACTCATTTTCAAATCGCTATGTCGTTTATTTTCACTCATTATTTTCATTTTTTACACTTCCGCCCGCATTGCTTATAGCCGTTGTTGTGGGTAGTTTTTATCTGCCTTTCTCATTATTAAAAATTTCAAAGTATTCTTTAAATATAAATTTTCTGTTTCTTTTAAAACCTGTATATTCTTTAATTATTTTTAGTTTTTCAA
>JAADFW010000049.1 GCA_013152655.1 Chlorobiota bacterium | reverse complement strand
AATCGCACCAAACTGGAATTGAAATAAAAAGAATACCCGGTTCAGCCGATTTCCAGGCATTCTTTTAATCGCACCAAACTGGAATTGAAATAGAGTTTCAATTTTCTTAGCCTGGTCGGCAATCACTTTTAATCGCACCAAACTGGAATTGAAATAAGTTGTTGTATTTGTTGTTTCATTTAGTAGTTTCTCTTTTAATCGCACCAAACTGGAATTGAAATAAAACAGCAAAACAAACAAGTAACCGTACCGCTTTTCTTTTAATCGCACCAAACTGGAATTGAAATGCTCTTTCATTAGCTTGGTAGTTGCTCGCTTCCGTCTTTTAATCGCAAATCGCACCAAACTGGAATTGAAATAAAAAGAATACCCGGTTCAGCCGATTTCCAGGCATTCTTTTAATCGCACCAAACTGGAATTGAAATGTAATCGTTTAATCTTAATAAATAGCGATTTAATACTTTTAATCGCACCAAACTGGAATTGAAATGAAGGAACAATAAATATAAATAATCACGAATTTGATCTTTTAATCGCACCAAACTGGAATTGAAATTTATACAAGAATATGCAAATGATGGCTATACAATCTTTTAATCGCACCAAACTGGAATTGAAATTCGATAAAGAAATAGTCACCTACATTCCAATAAGTCTTTTAATCGCACCAAACTGGAATTGAAATGAACAACTTCAAGAAATAGTTTATCTTTCTTTAATGACTTTTAATCGCACCAAACTGGAATTGAAATGCAGGAAGCAAGACAGTATTAGAATTAAAAAATTTTCTTTTAATCGCACCAAACTGGAATTGAAATCTAAAACTTTTTAATTATGGCATATAAAGCGAAAAATCTTTTAATCGCACCAAACTGGAATTGAAATGAATGATAACAGAGATAAACGAAAATTCACAACCATCTTTTAATCGCACCAAACTGGAATTGAAATAAGCTGTGTATATCGGTGCTGTTTGGGTCTGAATGTCTTTTAATCGCACCAAACTGGAATTGAAATGAATAATGCAGGATTTGAAGTTTTTACAAAAGTAGGGCTTTTAATCGCACCAAACTGGAATTGAAATGCCTATAATTTTCAACTTTTGCTAATTTTTACGACACACAAAACAAAAACCCCGTAAACATCTAATTTACAGGACATAACCATAACAATTTGTATCTGAGGTCTCGAGCGGATTCGAACCGCTGTCTAAGGTTTTGCAGACCTCCGCCTAGCCACTCGGCCACGAGACCATATTTTTCTTTTAGGACTGCAAAGTTACAAAATATACTAATACTGGAAATAAGAAATTTAATTTTTATTATGTTTTATAACCCTGTTTCTGAATTTTGGTTTTTAATTCTTTTTAAAATCTTTAAATCTTCTGTTTTTCTATCTTGCTTCTTGGCTCCATGCTATTTTATCTAACCATAGTTACACTCACACTCTCAATCTGCCCACCCATTGGCGGATGCATCTTTGATACTTTTAGTGTAATCTCTTCAATTCCTTCAAAATTCTTATAGAGCTTATCTAAAATTCTCTTTCCAATATTTTCTAATAAATGTGATTTTTTCTGCATTTCGCCTTTTATAATTTTATATACGGCCTGGTAATTTAAAGCATCGTCAATACTATCACTTTCAGCAGCTTTTAAAGTGTCTGTTTTTATGCTTATATCCAATAAAAAACGATTTCCCACAATGCGTTCTTCCTTAAAATGCCCGTGATAAGCATAAAACTCCATTTTTTCAATTTGTATTAAACCCATAATTTTCAATTTCAATAAACAAAAACAAAATACAAATTATTATTTAACACATACTTAAAAACAAAAAAAAATAGTTGTAAAACAAATTCTGTTTCAATGAATTTTATAACTAAAATGAACTTTATGATATGTTATTTTATACTTTTGTATTCACAAAAAATCAAAAACATATTTCATGACTGAAAACACAAAAAAAAAATCCTTGCATTTTATTCAAAGTATTATTGAAGAAGATATACGCAATAATAAAAACAACAGTAAAGTCCATACACGTTTTCCACCTGAACCAAATGGTTACCTGCATATTGGCCATGCAAAATCTATTTGCCTGAATTTTGGTTTAGCCAAACAATATAACGGTTTGTGTAATTTGCGTTTTGATGATACCAACCCTGTAAAAGAAGATGTGGAATATGTGGATTCTATTCAAGAAGATATAAAATGGCTTGGTTTTGACTGGGAAGACCGTAAATATTTTGCATCCGATTATTTTGAAAAATTATACGAATTTGCAATTATTCTTATAAAAAAAGGGAAAGCATATGTTTGTGAAATGAGTGCAGATGAAATAAGTGCAAACCGTGGAACACCCACACAACCAGGCAAAAAAAGCCCATGGAGAAACAGGCCGGTAGAAGAAAACCTCAACCTGTTTGAAAGAATGCGCAAAGGTGAATTTGAAGAAGGAAAATATGTTTTGCGTGCAAAAATAGATATGGCTTCTCCTAATATGCACATGCGCGACCCTGCTGTTTACCGTATCAGAAATATTGAACACCACCGTACCGGCAATAAATGGTGTATTTATCCAATGTACGATTGGGCACATGGCTTATCGGATTATATTGAAAAAATTACCCACTCGCTTTGTACTCTGGAATTTGAAGTGCATCGCCCTTTATACGACTGGTTTTTAGACCAGGTTATTGATACCGAATATCGTCCGCGTCAGATCGAATTTGCCCGTTTAAACCTCAGCTTCACAATTATGAGTAAACGAAAATTACTTAAGTTAGTTGAGGAAAAATACGTTGATGGTTGGGATGACCCGCGAATGCCAACAATTTCAGGTTACCGGAGAAGAGGTTATACTCCCGAATCAATTCGTAAATTTGCCGATAAAATTGGAGTTGCAAAACGAGATAATGTAATTGATGTTGCTTTATTAGAGCATAGCATAAGGGAGGATTTAAATAAAAAGGTTAAACGAACTATGGCTGTTTTAAATCCGCTGAAAATAGTAATTGATAATTATCCGGAAGGACAAACAGAAGAGTTAGAAGCTATCAACAATCCTGAAGACGAAAGTATGGGAACCAGAATGATTCCTTTTTCAAAAACAATTTATATTGAAAAAGAAGATTTTATGGAAAATGCTCCCAAAAAATTCTTTCGCTTAGCTCCCGGCAGAGAAGTTCGTTTACGATATGCTTATTTCATAACTTGTACAAAAGTTGTTAAAGATGAAAACGGGAATATTACCGAACTGCGTGCCAGCTACGACCCGGCTTCTAAAGGAGGCAAATCGCCCGACGGACGAAAAGTAAAAGGTACTTTGCACTGGGTTTCGGCACATGAAGCAATAAAAGCAGAAATCAGGTTATACGACCGCCTGTTTTTAAATGAAAATCCCGAAGTAGCTGAAGAAGGAAAAGATTTTACTTCAAATATTAACCCTCATTCTTTAGAAAAAATTACCGGATATTTGGAACCCGGCCTGCAAAATGCACAACCGGAAAGTAAATATCAGTTTGAAAGAATTGGTTACTTTTGTGTTGACAAAGATTCTACAAAAGAACACTTAATTTTTAACCGTACAATTACGCTGAGAGATTCGTGGGCTAAAATTGATAAGAAAAAATAAAATTTTTAACTTTTAAAACACTTTAATAGGTTATCCAAAAAGATTAAATATCTGTTATTTAGAATGAAACAAAAATCTCATTTAATTTTGACAAACAGTAGCTTGTTAGCCTGATGATTTCTCCCTCCCGAAAGCTTTCGGGAGTTAAAAAGATACTTTTTGGACAGTATTTTTCATAAATGCAAAAACTCAACTTAATAATCATTCTATTTGCTTTTTGTATGTTTACTAATTTACAAGGAGTAACTCAAATAATAAGTAATTTTAAGGCAAAAAAAATCTATTTAATTCCCGGGCAAGGTTCCGATTATAGAATTTTTAGCAAACTAAGCTTACCTGAAAAATACGATACGGTTCATGTTAAACATTTAATCCCGTTAAAAAATGAAACTTTAAAAAGTTATGCCAAACGCTTTTCATTACAAATTGATACCACACAAAAATTTAGTGTAATTGGCGTTTCACTCGGAGGAATGGTAGCTACAGAATTAGCTGACATTTTAAACCCTGAACAAGTTATTATTGTTTCAAGTGCAAAATGCAATACAGAACTACCCCGTAGATATACTTTTATGAAACGCCTTCCAATATATCAAATTATTCCGCCACTTATATACAAACTTGGTTCATATATTGCCCAGCCCGTTGTTGAACCTGACAGAAAAAAAGAAAAAGAGGTTTTTGTTGCCATGCTGCACGATAAAAATCCGGTTTTCCTGAAAAGAGCAACAAAAATGATTGTAAATTGGAAAAAGGAACACTATTCCCATAAAATTACCCACATTCACGGAACCAACGACCATACCCTGCCTTATAGAAATATTAAAGCTGATTTTACTGTTAAAAATGGTTCTCACATGATGATGTTAACAAAATCAAATGAAATTAATGCTCTGATAATTAATATTTTAAATTCAAAGTAAAATATATTTTATTCCTTGTTTGGAAATATTAATAATATTTCCTTTATCTTTGTGCCAGTTCTTTAAGAGCATATACTTATCAAGAAAGGTGTAGGGAATAGGCCCGTTGATACCTTAGCAACCATACCGAAAGGTAAAGGTGCTAACTCCTACCTCGAAAGAGGAAAGATGAGATAGTTGCAGATTAAACATAAAGTAAAAACACTATATGAAATCTCTTCTGTTTTATCGGGGGAGATTTTTCCTTTTTATAAATCTCCGTACCGAAATTATTCTTGAAATTATATAGCTCTGATTTTAAATGTTTAACTATTAAAATTAGAAGTTATGAGTAAAAAATTAAATTTTGAAACCTTGCAGGTTCATGCCGGCCAGGAAGTTGAAGGAACTACGCTTTCGCGGGCAGTTCCATTGTATCAAACCTCATCGTATTTGTTTAAAGATTCGGAACATGCAGCAAATTTATTCGGTTTAAAAGAGTTTGGGAATATTTATACCCGCATAATGAATCCAACAACTGATGTTTTTGAAAAACGTATTGCAGCATTAGAAGGCGGAATAGCTGCTCTTGCAACTGCATCAGGCCATGCAGCACAATTTATTGCACTAAATAATATTCTTAGTCAGGGTGATAATTTGGTGAGTTCATCAAGCTTATATGGAGGAACTTATAACCAGTTTAAGGTTACTTTTAAACGTCTTGGTGTGGAGGCCAGATTTGCCAATGTTGATAAGCCATCATCATTCGAACAAAAGATAGACGAAAAAACAAAGGCTATTTATCTCGAAACCATTGGAAATCCGGGTTATAATATTCCTGATTTTGAAGTTTTTGCAAAACTTGCTCAGAAATATAATATTCCTTTGGTTGTGGATAATACCTTTGCAGCCGGAGGCTATCTGTGCAAGCCCATTAATTACGGTGCAAATATAGTTGTTGAATCTGCTACAAAATGGATTGGAGGACACGGAACCAGCATTGGAGGGGTTATTGTTGATGCCGGCAATTTTAATTGGAATATCGGTAAATTTCCTCAGTTTTCAAAACCCTCAGAAGGTTATCATGGATTGGTGTTTGGTGAAACTTTTGGAATTGACTCTCCATTCGGAAATATTGCATTCATTATAAAGGCCAGGGTTGAAGGATTACGAGATTTTGGTTCAGCTATCAGCCCGTTTAACTCCTTTTTGTTTTTACAGGGGTTAGAAACACTGTCTTTGCGTGTACAACGCCATGTTGACAATGCTCTTGAAATTGCCCAATGGTTAGAAAGCCATGATAAAGTTGAAAAAGTTATTTATCCCGGTTTAAATACCAATCCGCATCATAAACTGGCTAAAAAATATTTACAAAACGGATATGGCGGTGTGTTGTCTTTTAAAATAAAAGGAGGCATTGAAGAAGCTAATAAACTGGTTAATAACCTGCAATTAATAAGCCATTTGGCAAATGTTGGCGATGCTAAAACATTGATTATTCAACCGGCAGCTACTACACACGAACAATTGTCGGAAAATGAACAAAAAGCAGCCGGAGTTGAACCGGGATTACTAAGGCTTTCAGTTGGCATTGAGCATGTTAATGACATTAAGCAAGATATTTTACAAGCTTTTGAAAAAGTTTATTCCTGAAAAAATATTTTAAACAAAGGAGAATGAATATTTTAGATTTTTTAGATATCCTTTTATACAAATTGTTTAAACTTATTAGAAAACATAAAAATTATGTTCAAAATTTTAAAAACAAATCAAACGCTTAATCTGGAAGCAGGAGGCAAATTAGAAAATTTAGAAATTGCATACCATACTTATGGTGACATCAAAAAACCGGTTGTTTGGGTATGCCAGGCTTTAACAGGAAATTCCGATGTATTTGACTGGTGGAACGGATTATTTGGTGAAGAGTTTTACTTTAATCCTAACGAATACTTTATTATTTGTGCTAACGTTGTTGGTTCCTGTTATGGAACTACCGGGCCTTTAAGTATAAATCCGTCAACAAATAAACCATATTATCACAATTTTCCACTAATTACAATCAGAGATTTAGTTAATGCACATGAAATTTTGCGAAAACACCTTGGAATAGAAAAAATTCATACTGCTATTGGTTCATCGTTAGGCGGACAACAGGTTTTAGAATGGGCAATTTACAAACCTGAATTATTTGAAAATATAATTCCAATTGAAACAAATGCACAATATTCACCATGGGCAATTGCATTTAACGAATCGCAACGAATGGCTATCAGAACAGATAAAACCTGGAAAGAGAGCCACGAAAATGCAGGAAAAGAAGGAATGAAAACAGCCCGCTCAATTGCATTATTAAGTTATAGGCATTATGCAGGTTATAATTCTACACAATATGAAAAAACCAATAGTAAATACAATGACTTTAAAGCATCGTCTTATCAGCGTTACCAGGGTGAGAAAATTGCAAAACGTTTTAACGCTTTTTCATACTATTCGTTGCTAAATACTCTCGATTCGCATAATGTAGGACGCGGCAGGAAAAATATTGAAACAGCCTTAAAAACAATAAAAGCAAAAACGCTTGTAATTGGCGTAAGCAGCGATATTTTATTCCCAACCATTGAACAAAAATTTCTTGCCAAACAAATACCTAATGCTCAATATAAAGAAATTGACTCCATTTTTGGCCATGACGGCTTCCTGGTTGAAGCTATACAATTAACCAATTTAATACAAAATTTTTATGCATCAACATAAAATAAAACTTGGAATATTCGGATTTGGTGTTGTCGGGCAAGGCCTGTACCAAACCATAAAACAAACAAAAGGCTTACAAGTTGAAGTGATAAAAATTTGTGTGAAAAACAAATCGAAGAAACGATTGGCAGACAAAAAATTATTAACTTTTAACAAAAGCGAAATACTTAATAATAAAGAAATTAATGTAATTGTTGAACTTACAAACGATACCGAATTTGCTTTTGAAATAGTTAAAGAAGCAATAAAAAGAGGGAAAGCGGTTGTTACAGCCAACAAAAAAATGGTTGCCGGACATCAAAAGGAGATTTTTGATTTACAGCAGAAATTTCATGTTCCGGTATTATACGAAGCATCAAGTTGTGGAAGTATTCCGATAATAAGAAACCTGGAAGAATATTACGATAATGATTCAATAAATGCGGTAGAAGGTATTTTTAACGGGGCAACTAATTACATTTTAACAAAAATTTTTGATGATAATAAATCTTACTCCAAAGCCCTAAAAGAAGCACAGGAAAAAGGATTTGCCGAAACAGAACCGAATATGGATGTTGGGGGTTATGATTCTAAATATAAATTATGCATTATAATAACCCATGTTTTTGGTGTATTTGTAAAACCTGAACAAATCTTTAATTATGGTATTGAGAAAATTTCTGATTTTGATATAAAAATAGCTAAAGAAAAAAATTGTAAAATAAAACTAATTGCTTTTACCCGGAAAATTGGAAATGAAATTTTTGGTGCTGTTTTTCCAACTTTTGTAAAACCTGATAATATTCTTTATTCGCTTGAAAACGAATACAATGGAGTTGTTGTTGAAGGAGCTTTTTCTGAAAAGCAATTTTTTCTCGGCAAAGGTGCAGGAAGTTATCCTACCGGGTCGGCTGTTTTATCAGACATTTCAGCATTAAGATACGGGTACAAATATGAGTATAAAAAATATTTTCAGGATTTAAACTTAAAATTTAAAGATGATTTTTTAGTTGAAGTCTATGCACGTTCAGAACATAAAAACTCAATACGTAAAAATGATTTTGCATCCATAAGCGAAGAATATAAATCTGCTGATAATCATTTTATTATAGGAAAAATCAGATTCAGTAAACTAACAACATCCAGTTGGATAAGAAAACCTCATGTGAACGTTTTAATTACTCCGGAAAATAAACTTGAAAATTTAAACTAAAATGCAAAATTCTAAAATAGTTGTAAAATTTGGCGGGTCTAATTTAAAAACCATACCGGATATAAATAAAATAGTCAGGGTAGTTCAATCCTATAATCAACCAATTGTAATTGTAGTATCAGCCTTTTATGGTATAACAAACAAACTTTTAGGCCTTATAAATAATATAACCGCACATGATATTAACTCTTTTTTAGAGTGGCTAATTAATAAAAAAGTAAATATTATTAAAAGCATTATTAATGATAAAACGCTAAAAATACAAACCATAAAAGAACTGAATAACCGTATTGGTAATTTAAAATCTCTTCTGTTTGAATTAAAAAGTAATGTAGAAAATAAATCTGTTTTAGATGCAATTTTATCGCAAGGAGAAATTTTAAGTTCACTTATTATTACAGCAGTTTTAAAAGAAAATAACATAAATGCCTCTGAAGTTTTTCCTGAGCATATAGGACTAATTACAGATGGGAAACACAAAAATGCATCGGTTAAACTGTCTGTTTCTGAAAAGCAGGTTAAACAAACCCTGTCGGCTAATAAAACCTTTGTTATTCCCGGATTTTACGGCATATCACCGGAAGGTAAAATTACATTGCTTGGGCGAGGAGGAACAGATTATTCTGCTGCTTCTGTTGCAAATTGCATTAATGCAAAATCATTAGATGTTTGGAAAGATGTTGACGGTTTTATGAGTGCCAATCCGAAATTTGTAAACAATGCACAAAAAATTAAGTCGCTTACTTACGATGAAGCGGCAGAATTAGCTTATTTTGGTGCACAAATATTACATCCGGGCACTCTTGAACCCCTGCAATTAAAAAATATTCCGTTGCAAATATTTAATATTAAAAAACAACTTTATGACTCCAATCCTAAATCAATAATAAACGGTAAAAGCAGAATTATAAACAACAGGATAAAAAGTGTAACGTATAGTGAAAATTTTAGCTTCCTTAAATTAAAAGGTGCAAGTGTTGGAATAAAACCGGGTATTTTAGCAAAAATCACTACTATTTTAGAACAAAATGACATTAATATTAAATCGGTAATTACATCACAAATAGCCATTAATTTATTGCTTTCAAGAAGTGATATAAATAAAGCTGCAAAGCTTATTCAAACATTGAATAACCAAGATATTCAAGAAATAGAATTACACAAGAATATTGCACTTATTGCTACTGTTGGCGAAGGTATTACCGAAAAATACGGAATTGCAGCCAAAGTTTTTACAACAGTTGCCAATAA
Source organism: Chlorobiota bacterium (assembly GCA_013152655.1). Lineage (GTDB taxonomy): Bacteria > Bacteroidota > Bacteroidia > Bacteroidales > B39-G9 > JAADFW01. The sequence continues at coordinate 22,682 of JAADFW010000049.1, read as the reverse complement.
CGCAATAAATGTTCAAATGATTGCTTTTGGCGCTTCCCGGGTTTCATCATATTTTATTGTGGATTTAATAGACAAAGAGAAGACTATTAAAGCTATTCATAAAGCTTTTTTTGGAGAAAAAAAAGTAAAGTTGAACAAGGCTATATGAATTAATGAAACTAAAGTTAATTTTTGCATTTTTTAATTGGCCAAGTTGCGTTACTATAAAGCTGTGAATAAAAGGCTTTTAGCAAATTTATTGTTTGTTTTTAATCCTAAAGCACAATATATAACTAAATAATTAGTTTTATAACTATATTTTTAGTTATATTTGTCCGGTGCAAAAAACATAAATTTAAATGAAGGAATTAACAAAAGCAGAAGATCAGGTAATGCAAATACTTTGGCAAATTGAAAAAGGATTTGTAAAAGACATAGTTGAAAAATTTTCTGAACCAAGGCCTGCTTATAATACAGTATCGACAATAATTAGGATATTAGAAAAAAAAGGATTTGTCGGACATAAATCGTACGGAAAAACTTTTGAATACTTTCCTGTTGTTACAAAAGATGAATATAAGAAAACCTTTATGAAAGGATTTATAAAAAAATATTTCAGTAACTCTTATAAAAATATGGTTTCTTTTCTGGCTAAAGAAGAGAATTTGAGTGTGAGCGAAATGGAAGAAATAATGGAGTTAATTAAATCAAAAAGAAAATAATTATGAATTATCAATCATTTTTATTAGAAATTAATCTGGGGCTAATTCTTTTTTTGTCATTTTACAAGGCTTTTTTATCGAACGACACCCATTTTATAACTAACCGGATTTATCTGATTGCCGGTATTTTTCTTTCATTAATAATTTCATTGCCATTGTTTCAAAATACTATCAGCTCAAATACAACAGTAGTAAATAATGTTTTAAGCCCCATTTTAGTGAAGGTTGATAATTTTAACTACTCGTTTACATCTGAAAATATCAAATCATACAATTTCTTTAAAATAAGCTACCTGATTGGAGTTTTGTTCTTCATACTATCTTTTTTCTATAAAATTTACAATATTTTAAAGCTATATATAAATGGAGAAAAAATAAAATTTGAACATTATACCGTAGTAAATATAAAACATGATATTTCCCCTTTTTCTTTCTTTAATATTATTTTTATGAACAAATCCGGAATCAATAAAAATAATACTGAAAGAATTATTACTCATGAGTTGATTCATGTAAACCAAAAACATTCAATTGATGTTTTAATTATTGAATGGTTGTGTATTTTTTTGTGGTTTAATCCTTTTATCTGGCTTTATAAAAAGGCGATAAAAGAAAATCACGAATATTTAGCTGATGAAAGCGTTTTGCAATCAGGAATTTCTTTTGAAGGATATAAACATTTGATTTTATCGCAAATATTTGGAATTCCGGTAGCAACAATTTCTAACAATTTTGTAAAATCTTTAACAAAAAAACGTTTTAAAATGATGACAAAGAAAAAAAGTAATAAAGTAACATTAAAAACATTCCTGCTTTTACCAATAATTCCGGTATTTTTTATCCTGCTTACTTTTAGTATCAATTCTTGTAACAATTCTAACGTATCGCATAAAAGCAGCGTTGTAAAAAGTGATTCGGTTTATTTTACGGTTGATGAGATGCCGGTTTTTTCCGGAGGAACTCAAAAACTTCAACTATTTATTGCTGAAAATGTTGTATATCCTGAAATAGCAAAAAAATTAAACGTGGAAGGAAAAGTATATGTAGGCTTTGTAGTTGACGAAAATGGCAAAGTTGAAAATGTAAAAATACAAAGAAGTGCAACTTATGAAATGGAAAAAAATGTGGGTACAACTGAAGAGCCAACAAAATATGATGCTGCACTTGCATTAGACAAGGAAGCTATACGAATTGTTAAAACATTGCCTGATTGGCAACCTGGAAAAAATAATGGAAAAAATGTAAAAGTACAATATACTGTGCCGATTAATTTCAGGTTGAATTAATCTTAAAACTCTGCCTGCGAGGTAAATTAATATAGCATAAACTTCGCAGGCAGAGTTCTAAATAAATTAAATTAATGAATAAGCTGTATTCTATTTTTAAAAATATGCCCAAGTGCGAACTTCATGTGCATATTGAAGGGGCAACTGATGCAGAAACATTTTATAAACTAGCCGAAAAAAATAATGTAACATTACCGGTTAATTCTTTACAAGAATGGAAGGATTTTTTTGATTTTTCAAACTTCGACCATTTTATTGAAGTTTATATTGCAGCAGCATCAACCTTGCTTAAACCCGAAGACTATACCTATTTAATAGAAGCCTTTTATAAACATCAGGCCAACGAAAATATTTTATATACCGAAGCATTTTTAAGTGCATCTTTTATGGTAGAGCGTTTTTCAAATGATGAAATTCTTAATGCCATTAAAAAAGGAATGGAAATTGGAGAAAAAAAGTATCAAGTTGAAGTTCAATTTATCCCCGATATTGCACGCAATTTTCCTGAAACAAAAGGCCGGGTTTTAAATCTGGTTATTGAAGGTTTTAAAAAAGATATTTTTATTGGCTTAGGCTTAGGTGGTTTAGAGAACGGATTTCCACCTGAATTATTTACAGAAACCTATAAAAAAGCCAAAAAAGAAGGCTTGCGCATTGTTGCACACGCCGGCGAAACCGATGGTGCAAAAAGTATATGGGGTGCTTTATTAAAACTTAATACTGAAAGAATTGGACATGGAATTCGTTGCCTGGATGATGAAAAATTAGTAAAATATCTGGCTGACAAGCAAATACCCATTGAGGTTTCGCCGGGAAGTAATTATTGCCTAAGCTTGGTAGAACCTGAAGAAAATCATCCCATAAGGCAAATGGTTGATAGCGGATTATTATGCACCGTAAATTCTGATGACCCGGCTATGTTTTCAACAAGTTTAACAAATGAATACCTTAGATTAGCTTCTCAGGGTTTTAGTTTTGAAGAGTTATGGCAACTAAATATTAATGCAATAAAAACCTCGTTTTTGAGCCCTGAAGCAAAACATAAATATTTGAAAATATTTGAAGAATTTAAGGCTAATAATTTTGAGTAAAACAGTAATCTTTTTTTTACAAAATCAACATACTGGTATTTGCAATTTGACTTCGGCAGTTTACTAACCCGAAAAATTCATAATGAATTTATGCAAGTTTTTCAATAGATTTTTTACTACTACTCATATTTTCCTATGTTCATTTTTAACCCGCATGTGATATTAAAACTTGTTCCTTTATAACCAATATCGCCTTCTTGATGTAATACAGTATTTTTGTCATATACCAAATTCAGCCTGTTTATTTCTTTAAACCCTGTTGAAGAATTGCCGTAAAGTGTAAAAATTAGTTTTTTAGTTAAAAAATACTCAACTCCTATTCCGGCAACAAATAAAACATTTAAATTCTTTTCTCTGTATGCTGTTAATACAATTGTTGTTGTATCGTTTATTGATGAACTTAATTCATTAGATGCTCTTGTTTCAAATATACTTGTATCATATTTTCCAACACCGAGGTAATGAGTAAATATTGCAGCTCCCACGTAAGGAACAATTGCAAGCCTGTTGTTTAACAAGTAATAGTTGTATTTAAATCTTAACGGAACCTGAACAAATCCTGTTCCACCGGTACGTATTTTTCCTCCTTCGCTATAACTGTTATAGTATTTAATAGTATAACTATTAGTAAAAAAAAGTGAATAATACCCGGTTTCAATACTAATTTTTTCAGTGGCTTTATATCCTATTTTCAGGCCAATAATAATATCGTTATTCCAGAAAATATTAGGAGTTTTTTCAAATGCATAAATGTTCTGGTTTGTATTATCAAATTTGTTTCGGGACAAGCCAATATCAGTTCCGATATAAAATTTTTGTTTGCCCGAATTGTTTATTGCTGATAATTTCTCTTTTTTATTATTTTCACGCTCATTTTTATTTTGCCAAATATTGCTAATCTGATATTTTAATCCTATAAGTACCTGAAAATTATCACCATTCGAAACATAATTTCCTTTTTGTTCGGGTTGGTTATTAATTGTATATTTTACATTTTGCTGAATAACTTTTGACAACCCTGTATTATAATTGGTTATTATTGACCATTGAAAACCATGTTTAGTTTTATAATTTAGCGCAATACCGGTTTCAATTAAAGAAAAAACTTTTTTATAATTACTAAACTCATCATAATAATACGAAATACTATCGGTTGAATTTGTAATTGTAGCACTTCCATATCCTAATGAGGCATTATTAGGCCGGCTACTTGTATAATTCTGGTTAAAAGCCAAAACATAACCAATATAGGGCGAAATACTTATTTTATTTTTGTATAAATTGATATTGGTTTTTAATCGAAAAGGTATTTGCCATGAATCTATAGAGCTGCCGGAACTCCCAAATGATAATTCTTTAAACATTACACTACTCCAGTAGTTTACTTTATAAATACCACTTTCAACTATTATACTATTTTTTAATTCTTGTCCAAGGTTAAATCCATAAACAGACCCGGGTATTGGATAAGCAGTAAGAGAGTTTCCATAATCGGCAAACTGGTATATATCGCCTTTATATCCAAAATCGAAGCCTATATAAGTTTTATTTTGAGCAAATACAGACGTTGATAAACTGATAAAAATAGCAATTCTAAAACTGATTTTTTTCATTGGTTTATTAATTGAATTAACACAAAATGCAGTAGATTTCGATATTAACGCTACCAATAGAATAATTATTGTTTTAACACAATAAGTGAATGCATTTTCCGGATTAAAAAACCAACTATTGTTAAAAATCTAACAATAATGAATACAGTTTTCCCCACTTGATTTTCTATTTTAACTTTGTTTCATTTGGTTGATATGATACGTCCAGGCGTTGTACTTTCGGATTATTTTCAGGTGTAAGTGTAAAAAATACATTTATCAAGCCATTTTGGGTTTTTATTTTGAAACTTCCACGCAACTGGTTAATTGGTTCCATTTTTTCTACATTTTGAATGGCTCCTGCTTTACTTAATATTTCTTTTATTTGAAACATTCGTTGTTCACGGGATTTATCCATATAAAAGTTCTCGGCTAAAATTCTATCTTCAATACCTTTATCCCAAGCTTGTATGATTTGTACAATTTGTTTTTGCCTTTCAACTAAAATATCAGAAGCCGGAAGTTTACGAGCCTGTAAGTCAATAGTTTCAAACAACAGTTTGGTTATCTTTTTTAAAGGCCAGGGTGTAGTATAAGTAAGATTCCCAAAAGCCATAACTCCCACCCCGTATTCAGGAAAAAAAGTATAACTGCTTCCAAAGCCGGGAAGTGCCCCACCATGCGAAACCAATTTAATGCCATTACAATATTTAGCAATACGCAGGCCATAACCATAGCCGTAAATAGTGGCACATGGCTTATTGTTCCAATCGGTGGCATTAGCATTTAAATTGGCAAAATGAGCTGTATGCATTTCACGTAAAGTACTTCGTTTAACAGGCCCATTATCGGGTTCACTTCTCGGCGGCCATGCAGAAAGATGAAAACTCACATATTTACTAAAATCCTCAATAGTGGTTATTAAGCCACCCATGCATCCAAAAACACCATCGTGAAGCATTGGTTCCGTTTTCCATTGCTCATTTTCCCATCGGTACCCGTGTGCTAAAAGGTTTTCAGGAACACTATCGAATTCCCAGTAAGTATGTTCCATTTTTAGCGGCAGAAGTATATTCTCGCTAATATATTCCTGGAAGGGTTTACCCGAAACAACTGTAATAATATGGCCTAATAAGGCAAAACCGGTGTTGCTGTACTCATAACTGTATGAAGGAGGATTGGAAAAAGAGATGCCTTTAGCAACAAGATTTATCAACATTGTATCTGTTTCATCTAACTGGCGATCGCCCCAGGGATTGTCTTCAGGAAATCCGGCAGTCATGGTCAGCAGGTTTTCTATATCTATAACGGGTGAATCACTTGTAAGATATTTCAATTCTGACATTTCCGGAATATATTTCTCTACGGGGTCATGTAAGGAAAGTTTTCCTTCATCTCTTAACTTTAAAATTGCCATAGCCGTAAAACTCTTTGTCATTGATGCAATTCGAAACGATGATTTTGTTGTTGCCGTAATTTTTTTCTCCAAATTTATTATTCCTGTTGCAGAAGCAACCACTAATTCATTATCAACCACAATGCCGTATGCAATACCCGGTATATGTTTTGCTTTGGCATGCTCCTCAAACAAACGCTGTATTTGCGGTGCAATTTCCTTAATCTTTTCCGCCCGTTTGTCGTTTTCAAAATAGGGTGGCTTATAAGAATTTGTTACTAAATGGCTAAGTGCATTAATTTTCTTATTTTCTTTTGCTCTCTGTTGTGGTTTACAAGCAATAATGCTTATAATTAATACGCTAAAAATAAAATAGTTAATAATTTTCATCACTTATAAGTTTATTATTTGTCTGTTGTTTAGGTCTTTTATACTATTAAATTATTTTCAATTTTGGGGTTTATGTCAGTCAATTCTTTTGCAAAGGCAATCTTATCTTTTGGAGAAATAATTACAACATCATATTTTCCATATTTTATTTCAATTCTATCAAATGATGGAGCGGGAGAAGATAATATGCTGCTTGTTTTTGTAATAGATTTTATTTTATCAATTTCAATTTCACTTTTGTATATAAATCCACATCTTATTTTTAGTTTCTTATTGTCAATTGTATAATCAGTTTTTAAAAACATATGCAAAATAAAAGCATAGGTTGATATTAATATTCCATTTAGCAAAAACAAATTGTCATTTATTCCATTATTTAATATTCCTATAATTTCAGGAACAAAAAACAACAGGAATATTGCGATTAACATTCCATAAGATACTTTTGACTTAAATTTTTTCATACCTGTTTAAATAATATTTTATTCATTGTATTCCAAATAATTTTTCACAAAATACACCCAATCATCAAGACGATTAAATAGCTGTTCTTGAGGCATTAACGGTATTATAATGTCAGGAGCAATACCTATATTATCAATTGGATAATCTGGTAATCTTCTTGAACGAGTTGCAGGCAACCACAAATAGTATTTTCCTGATGGCAACTCTTTTGGTGTTATATTTGAATAATCCAAAACGCCTGCAGTATTTTCATTACCAAAAAGTGTAACTTTAGAACTATGTTTTGCTGCTAAAAGAAACTGCTCTGCTGAAGATGCATCATTCTTGTTTATAATAATTCCAACTTTTTTAGGATAAAGATATATAGTATCTCTTTCAACAATTTCATCATTTACATAATTTGGATTTAAAACAAACCCTCCAATATTTTTTTTCATTTCGTTAACTAAGTCTTTGGAATTTTGTTCGTATCCTTTTTTTATTCTGCCATTTTTTATGTCATCCTCCCAATCTGCAATAATTCCCTCAGTAGAATACCATTCAACCCCTTTACTTTCATAAGGATCTGTATAACATAGTTCTGCTAGTTTTTGATAATAATTATCTTGTCCTCCACCATTATTTCTTATATCAATAATTAGATTGGGACGAGACATTATCTCTTCCCAATGCTTAGTTACAAGTTCATCTGTTAAATTAGAATAAAAGTTCGGTATTCTTAGGTAATAAGTGCTATCGCCTAAATAAGTTGCAACAGGATAGGTGTTTAGTCCATTAGGGTATTTTGGAAAATATGACATTAATAATGCCATATCAAATGCCGGGTCTTTTGATTGCCTAACATATCGAGTATCACCATGAATTTCTAAAACAGAGTTATTTAAGTGTAAAGATGCTTTTTCTTTTGCAGGTGAATAATTATTATAATCTCTAAAAGTAATCAGCTCATATTCATTATTACCAACATCTATAAAATCAAATAATATTTGATTCTTTTCGTAATCTATGTAATCAATTGCAACTCCGGTAAATCTTCCTTTGTCTTGTCCTATTATAGCAAAATTTCCTCTAAAACCAACCCAAATACCTTCAAGTGTTTCTGATGTTTTTGACAATTTATTTATGTCTATATCGTAATATTTTTTTTCAAATTGTTCTGTTTCTTTGAATTTATAATTCTGTTGATTATTGGAAACTCGCAAATGATGGTCTTTAAACCAAGATGTATATCTGTTAAAATAAATTCTGCATGAATCAGGATATTGGTTTATATTTATTCGCAAATTCTCTTCAAGTTGCTTTAACTCTATATAGTTTTCTTCATTTACTTTATCTGAATAGCCCGGATAGTCATTTTTAATCCGATTAACCAAATAATTAAAATCTTCCAAACAATCATTGTTTTGAGCAAAAATTACTTTTGCTAATAATATGGCTATAACAGATAGAATTAATCTATTCATTTTTGTTTTTAAAATTCTATTTTTTCAATTTACTTCTCAACCCGCTATTGGATATATTTTATACAAAAAGCATTTATGTTAGCCCAAATTCTTTGTGTTTACTTCTTAATTGCTTACTAACATTTTCGTAATCCTGATTTTTTATAAATTCAATCATTAAATTAGCACCTACCAAAATTCCCGGATTAATTGCTAATTTAAATATTTCGCTATACACTTTCTTCTTTGTTTCATAATCATAATCCTGATTTTTTCTCATATTTTTAGAATACGAAATCCAATTCGAAATTAAAATGAAGGGATAAAAAAGAGGAAATAATAATAAAGAGGTAGGCTTTAACCGGGTAAAATGATATTTTTTTATACTAAAACCTGATAATTTTGCTAAAACTCTGAGTTTTTGAATTCCAATTAAAAAAATATGGCCAAAATATATTTCATTTGTAATCTCTTGTTTTGACATCCAAATACTATCAAGTTCGTTCGGAGGCATAGTTGCATTAAACCTCTCGCTTTCTGACAATAAGTAGCTTAACTTTGCACGAAGATTTGAATAATTGGGTGTTGTTATTACTAAAATTCCATTCTTTTTTAAAACCCTGTTAAACTCCTTTAATGCTTTAAACTGATCGCTGAAATGCTCAATACCTTCCTGGCAAATTAATGCATCGGCAGTTTTATTTTCAACAGGAAGCCCATCATGAATATTCGCCCTTAAACAATTTATTCCATCAATTTCAAAATATTCAGGAAATAAGTCCATTGGTATTGGATTAGCTCCTATTTCTTTTAATATTCTTGATGTTATTCCGTTTCCTGCCGGAAAATCAATTACAGTTTTTCCTTTATAGTAACCGGCATTTATTTGCAGATACTTCTTCACATAAAATTTTATACTTTTCGGATTGTCTTCGTATCTCATTTTAATATTGTTGTTACTATATGCAGTTAGTGTTTATTTACAAGTTTATTAATAATACCCTAAATTCCAAAATAATAAGTAGTGCTTGTCAATAAAATTGAGGTTAGTAATTCTTTACCAATACAATAGAAAAAAACTGTTTTTGCTATTTGCCTTCGAAGTAATAACAGTAACAAAAGAAGAAAAGATTAAAATAAAATTTAAAATTTAAAACCTATTTCCATACCAAGGCGAAAAGAAAGTTTAATTTTATTATAATTAGAAACTACAGGATAATAATTATCCGGAATATCTGTCCTTCTTGGTTTTTCAGCTAATAGCTCTTCTTTATAAAACCTATAATTAGTACCAACACCACTAAACAGGTTAATTCTAAACCGATAAATATTAAAATTAGTTCCAATTTTAAAAATCAGGCCTATTGCATGATATCTACGATTTAACATTTGGTATTCATCGTATTCTGAACCCTCCAAATCTTTAGTTAACAATCTTCCATTTTTAAAATAAGCATATTGGTATAATAAGACGGGTTCTACATAACCTCTTTTACTATAAGTATTCCTGAGGCCAACCTCCATAGAATAGGTTTTATAATACGAGACAGGATCTTTCAAAAGAAAGATTCCGAGAAATGATTTGTTCTCCCACGTTTCTGATTTATTATGAATTCTGGGATAAAAAGTTATTTCATAATCGGTATTCAATTTATAGGCATATGATACCAAAATAGCTTTACTAAAATAATAACTTAAAGGATTTATTGATATAACATGGTGATATCGATGATTTTTTTGTGCAAAAATGTTGGCAATACTAATAAATAATACAAAAACTATTATTATTTTTTTCATACGTATTTTGATTGACTTATTACTTTTATCTTTCAAATTTAATACTATAAGTTTTTAATGCAAAGTTTTTATTTCATTGTACATGACTATTACTTTAACATAAAAATCTACACATAGTTTTTCAAAACAACCGTTTTATCTATACAGTATAAACAATATTAACGGAACCAGAACACCGAGTGCCGTTAGCCAGGCTCCGCGTCCGGTAATGCCCTTTTTACCCCTAATAATAAATAACCCGGTTATTGCCAGTAACATTAAAGCACCGGCAAAAATATCGGAAAACCATGTCCATAAATTTTTCGGATTGTTATAGTGCAGAAAGTTAAACTCATTAAAAACAGGGCGTTGCCTTATCTTTTCAAGTGTTCCGAAGCCGCTATTTGTATTAAAAATAAGCGAACCATTTTGAATGAATATTTTTAAGGTTGAATCGTTAGGGTAATAATATTTTTTTAAATTTCCGGCCTCTCCTATATCATTCAAAATTGTAAGTATTGTTTTTTTCGAAATCTCTTTTTTCTTAATATTTTCCTTTGTAATAAAATCTTTTGTTGTTACAATATAATTTGGATTCCAGTCTTTTAGGTGATTTAAAGCTATACCTGATAAGCCGTAAATTATAGACATTCCAAAAAAGAAATAACCAAAATCACGATGTAATATTCTGTTCCATTTGCGCCATTTAAATGCCATTAGTATTTGTTTTAATTGTTTTATAATAAAAGGCCAGGTAAAAAGTACCTGACCTTTGCATTTTATATAAAATTGTTTTTTAAATCAGTAATAAAATTCCGCTAATTATTCTGCTTCTTTAACTTCAACTGAATCTTTTACTTCCGGGTTAGCTAATTCTTCGTATTTAACACATTCTACCGAAAAGTTAGATAAATAGCCTTTTTCGCTGGCTTCAATCTTTTTTCTTAGTTGTTCAATTTTTTCTAAGTCTTCGTTTGATTTTTCATGGCTTTCCATTCCATCTCCCATGTGTTTTCCTTCGTGTTCTTCTTTTTCTCCCATTTCTTCATTCTCTTCATCTGAAGTAGTTGTTCCCTTTTTTACTTCTGCTTCCCATTCGGCTAAATAAGTTTCATCAATACGTTGTTCTTTAACAATTCCGTCTATACGTACGGTGCTTCCTTCCAACTCAACCTTAAATTCAGAATAGTTCTTCCCGGTTGTAACTTTTATGCTATTGCTGTCGCTTGAGCTAAACAAAAACATTTTTTGCCCGCCATGCTTGCAAACATGCGATACAGTACCCTCAAATGAAACAGATTTATCAATGTAATTTTCGGTATTAGCCAGTAAACTATCTAAAGCTACTTGTTCAAATACTACATTTTCATTATTCACATTTGTTTGCTTTTCTTTGTTTCCTTGTCCACATGATAAAATTATTAGTGAACCTAAAATTGCAATTAAAATTTGTTTTTTCATTTTCTAATATATTTGGTTAATAATCTGACAATTCTTATTAATTTATTCAAAAATAATAATTTCGTTAAATATACCATTAACAAATAATTAACAAAAATAAAAAAATTAAAATTTCATTGTAAAAACCGTTTCATAATTGTCCGGGTCGGAATGTGCCGTAAGCGTTCCGCCATGCATTCGTACAATTTGTCGTGATAAACTAAGGCCAATGCCTGAACCGCTTGCTTTAGTTGTAAAAAAAGGAATAAAAATTTTATCTAATACATCTTTTAAAATACCAGGCCCGTTATCTTTAACATGAATGCTAATTCTGCCCCGCTCACTAATTTGTGCATTTACTTCAATTTTTCCGTCCTTCCGGCTGCCAATAGCATGATGGGCATTTTTAATTAAATTAATTAGTACCTGTTCAATTAACTCAACATCAACGGTAAGTTCCAGGCTTTGAGGCTGTACTTTGCATTTAAGGCGAACGTTAGAATTCTTTAATTCTTCATCCATTAAAAGTTTTATATTCTGAAAAATTTGTTTTATAGGTACTATCTGAAAATTGGGTTTGGGCAGTTTTGTTAAATTCCGGTAGGTTTCAACAAAATGTATTAATCCATTGCTTCTTTTATGAATAGTTGTAAGTGCATTTTGAATGTCTTCAATTGTTTCAGGGTCAATTTTATTAGGGTCAGAAATTCCGTTTTCATCTTTAGTTGCATCAATCATTGTGTTTACGGTTGATGAAAGGGAGGATATGGGAGCAATAGAATTCATTATTTCATGTGTTAGAACCCTGATTAATTTTTGCCAGGCTTCCATTTCTTTTTCTTCTAATTCTTCTTGTATATTTTGAATAGCTACCAAGATAATATTCTGGTTGTGCAATTTAAATTCTCTGGCATAAATAGCTAATTGCAAAAAATCGTCACCATCTCTTATTTTAATCAAATCGTGCTCGCCTTGTTTAATATTCAATAAACTTTCTGTTAAAGTAGGACTAACAGCTTTCAACTCATTAATATTATTCAAATTGGCTTTTGAAAACAATTTTTTAGCCGCATTATTAAACATTTCTACTTCACCGTTACGGTAATAAGCAATTAAAGAAATTCCGATATGATGTATTACATTTTGAAAAAAATAGTGGTTTTCTTCTTTTTCAGCCCTAATATTCTGAAAATCCTGTATTACATTATTGAATGCTTTTTTTAAACCATCAAAAGATGAACCCAGTCCGTCAATCTGGAAACTACGATTAAAATCGGAATACCTTATTGATTCAAAAAAGTTGGTTATATCCCTGTTTACTTTATTTACATAATGAATGATAAGGTATATTTGATAAATAATAAGAATTCCTAATAATATCGGTGTAGTATAATATTTTGACCTGAACCAGGTAAAATATAAAAGAAAAATACTGATTGTTAAAACCAGGATACGAAGAATTACATTTAGCGTAAAATTTTTATAAACCATATTTTTCCAATCTTCTGTAAAGTGAAGTTCTGGTAAGCCCTAATTCTTTTGCCATATGACTAATATTTCCGTTATACTTGTCCATTACTTTTTGAATAATGGTTTTTTCAACACTATCTAAATTATAGGTGTTTAGTTCCAAATCATCTACTTTGCCACTTTTCATTGAAAGCAAGAAATCATCTTCTGATAATTGGACGGAATCGCTCATAATAATTGCCCTCTCTATAGCATGTTGCAGTTCACGAATATTTCCCGGCCAATTATATTCATAAAGTGTTTTTAAAGCACCTCTTGTAATTCCTTTAACCGGCTTGTTATACTTTTTGGCGTATTGTTTTAAAAAATGTTCGGTTAACACCGGAATATCATCCAATCGGTCTCTTAATGGCGGCAAATGAATTTCAACCGTATTTATTCTGTATAAAAGGTCTTGCCTGAATTTTTCTTCTGCAACCAACTTGTAAATATCTGAATTGGTTGCACAAATTAAGCGAATACTAATGGGAATAGGTTTGTTAGAGCCAACACGAGTAACTTCTCTTCTTTCAATAACCGTTAATAATTTTGCCTGCATTTGCAGCGATAAATTTCCAATTTCATCGAGAAAAAGTGAACCACCTGAAGCTATTTCAAAGCGGCCGGGTTTATCTTTGTTAGCATCGGTAAAAGCTCCTTTTACATGCCCAAAGAGCTCACTCTCAAACAAAGTTTCGGCAATTGAACCCAAGTCAACGCTAATAAAAACATCATCTTTCCTAAGTGAGTTTTGATGTAATGCTCTTGCAACTAATTCCTTGCCTGTTCCATTTTCGCCTAAAATCAGAATACTGGCATCGGTGGATGCTACTTTTTTTATGGTATTAAAAACCCCCTGCATGCCTGATGAAACACCAATAAAATCTTTCATAGGCTGATTTATCTGAGCAATAAGCTCTTTTTGTTTGTTTTTTAACTTGGTTGTTTCTTTTCTTGATCGCCGTAATTTAATTCCTGACGATAAAGTGGCCAATAATTTTTCATTCTGCCAAGGTTTAAGCACAAAATTGGTGGCTCCGGCTTTTATTGCTTTTACAGTTTTATCGGTATCTCCATAAGCTGTAATAAAAATGACAACGGCATTTGGGTCAATTTCCAATATTTTTTCCAACCAATAATATCCTTCTTTTCCACTTATTGCATCTTTGGTAAAATTCATATCTAAAAAAATAACATCATACTGCTCATTTTTCATTAACTCCGGAATTTTATTCGGGTCTGTTTCTGTATGAATTAATTCTACATGTTTTTTTAAGAGTAATTTTAGCGAAAATAGTATGTCTTCGTTATCGTCGATGGCAAGAATTTTACCTGTTTTTACCGGCATAATATGTAATTTTTTATTAATAAAAATACTTTGTTTTGTTGGAGTATCTAATATAAATATTTTTTAGCACCAACCTTTAATAATAAAAGGTAAAAATAGGATAAAATTATGAATGTGTTAGTTGTACAATAGATAAATGAAGTTTAATAACTTCCAAATATAAAAGTCCTGCCAAAAATTTAACAAACCTTTTATAGCCTCAGTTAATTATTCACAACTCTATAAAATAGCTAAAACTGCTTAATTATCAATTGTTTAATAAATTAATCGCTTTTGTATGAATTAAGCGGGTTAAAATCATATGCTTTAATATATGATTGATAAACATATTCAAAACATAATTTATTTAACTCACATTTTTGATTAATTATTATTTTTTTTCTAATACCAGGAAAATTAACCTAAATCGTTCAATTTCGTACAATACTGTATTATTTCGTACATTTTTTTTCATCATAACAAATAAGTGAATTATTAACATCTTGTTTTACAACAATTTAAAACAGATGGCATAAAAAGTGATTAAATTCTATATTAATTAGAATGTTTTCCCTTTTTGAGGATAAAATTTATTGCATAATTTTGAAAATGCTACATAATTAGAAGAATAAAGTATTTTTTTTGTGTATCATTGCTATACTTGCAAAATAGTTTGTGCTATGATTAATATTTGCAAATATTAAAACGCTTTGGCCTATGATTTTAAAAACACACAATTTGGTTAAAATATTCAGAACTGACGAGGTTGAAACTACCGCATTAAATAATGTTAATGTTGAAGTTAAAAATGGCGAGTTTGTTGCTATTATGGGGCCTTCGGGTTGTGGAAAATCAACTTTGCTAAATATATTAGGTTTATTGGATAATCCAACTGATGGCGAAGTGTATTTTATGGATAACGAAGTTTCAAAATTAAAAGAAAGAAAACGAACCATATTGCGCAAAGGGAATATTGGGTTTGTTTTTCAAAGCTTTAATTTAATTGATGAACTAACGGTTTATGAAAATGTAGAGTTGCCTTTGTTATACCTAAAAATGCCTTTATCAGAGCGCAAAAAAAGAGTACACGGGGTTTTAGACAGGATGAAAATAGCACATCGTAAAAACCATTTTCCTCAACAACTGTCGGGAGGACAACAACAGCGTGTTGCTGTTTCGCGTGCTGTTGTTACCAGGCCAAAACTACTTCTTGCTGACGAGCCAACCGGAAATCTCGACTCAGCCAATGGTGAAGAGGTAATGGGAATTTTAAGCGAACTAAATGAAGAAGGAACAACTATTGTTATGGTTACACACTCGCCTTCTGATGCTGAAAAAGCCCACCGCATTATTCAATTATTCGACGGGCACATTGTTACCGAGAACATAAATAAACTACTATAAACCATTATACAAGTGAAAGATTTAACAATACCAATACCAAATAGTGGCAGTGCTGACCGGATTGAAGTTCAGGTAAAATTGGGTGCAAAAAAATTTCAGTATGATTTTCGTGTTGAATCGTTCCCCTGGGTTGAGGATTCAATGAATGAATCTGACTTGAATATTGAAAAATCTTTTAATAAAATTGAATACTTAAAAAAAATAATTAAAGATTATGATAATAACTGGGAGCTAATTCAAATCTTTACTCCATCAAATAAATCAAAACACATACAACTTTTATTCAGGCAAAAAAAGAACAACTAATAACAAAAAATGTTTAAGAACTACCTTCTAATAGCATTAAGGAATATAAACCGCTACAAAGCTTATACCTTTGTGAATATTGCCGGGCTTGCAATTGGCATTACTTCCTTTTTGTTTATTCTTATTTATGTTTTTGACGAAATGAATTATGATGCCTTTCATTCAAAATCGGACCGTATATATCGAGTGAATGAGATTATAGAATCAGAAGCCGGAATAGGAGAACGTTCAGCCAGTGTACCAATTCCTCTTGCAAAAGTATTAAAAACCGAATGTCCGGAGGAAGTTGAAGAAACAGTGCGTTTTTTTAATATGCAATCGCCTTCGTTTACCATTGCTTATGAAGATAAAAAATATAGTGAGAACAGGTTCTTTTTTGCCGATTCAACACTTTTTAATGTTTTTGATTTTAAAATAGTTGATTCCATTGACGGGCATTATTTATCAAACCCGTTTAAAGTTATGATTACCCAATCGATGGCAAAGAAATATTTTGGTGATGAAAATCCGTTAGGAGAAAAATTAATGTTTGAAAATTGGCAAAATTTTACGGTTACGGGTATTTTAGAAGATGCACCTTATAACTCTCATTTTCATTTCGATTTTATTGCTTCCTTTTCATCCATTTATGAATTTATACCCAATGCTGACAGCAATTGGTACTGGAATCCGGCATGGACTTACATTTTATTACGAAATGGTGTTAAGCCTGCAAAATTAGAAAGTAAATTTCCTGCTTTAGTAAAAAAATATTTCTATAAAACAATTAATAAAAGTACCGTTTTAAGTTTACAGCCTTTAAAAGATATTCATCTTAAATCGAATCTTGATTATGAAATTGAAATTAACGGAAATAGTACTTATATAAACATTTTTAAAGTTATTGCCTTGTTGGTGTTAATTATTGCTTCAACAAACTTTATGAACCTGTTAACTGCTTATGGCCCGCGCAGGGCTCCTGAAGTTGGCGTGCGAAAAGTAGTTGGAGCTTTTAACAATCAAATATCAAGGCAGTTTATAGGAGAAGCCGTTATACAAGCTATTATTGCAGTATTTATTTCGTTGTTTATTACAGAATTGGCGATACCAATATTCAACTCATTTTCAGGGAAAAACATTCAGGTATTGTTTTATTTAAAACCAATAATATTTACAGGACTTTTATTGCTTGCTTTAATAATAGGAATAATTTCAGGTGCTTATCCTGCTTTTTATTTAGCAAAATTAAAGCCGGTTAAATTAATGAAGTCTTCAAACAAAGCCGATTATCCAAAATTCGGAGTAAAGCAATTACTTGTAATAATACAATTTGCTGTTTCAACATTTTTAATTATTGCCACTCTTTTTGCCAACAAACAACTAAACTTCTTACAAAATGCCCCTTTGGGCTTCAACGATAAAAATGTAATTATGATTCCTGTTGCAAGAACAAAAATTGTTTGGTCGTACAATGAATTTAAAAAGCAACTAATTAAAAACAAGCATATTAAAGGGGTTACTGCTATGGAGGATGTTATTGGCGTAGCAAACCAAACAGCAACTTTCAGGCTTGATGGGAAAAAAGACCTGCAACAATTTTCGCGATTGTTTGTTAAAAAAGATTTTATTGAAACTATGGGAATAAGACTTATAAGTGGGTTTGGTTTTAAAGAACCAAAACCAGAAGAGCCTTATTACAACATAGTAATTAATAAAGCAATGGCCGACTATTTGGGATGGACTCCAAGAGAAGCTTTAAATAAATTAATTTTTTCGGGAAAAAGTATTTTGATAATTAAAGGAGTTAGTGAGAATTTCTATTTCGGGTCACTACACCAAAAAATTGCACCTTTTCTTTTGATGAATCCCAGTCCTTATTATCAGGATCATTTTATTAAATACCTGGCTATTAGAACCGATGGAAAGAATAATAAAAAAGCGATACAATTTATAAATCAACAATGGAATAAGTTTGATATTGATTTGCCATTTGAATATTTTTATTTAAAGTCGGCACATTTCAGTTTATATAAAACAGAAAAAAATCTAACTGCGTTAATTTCTGCTTTTTCTTTTCTTGCCATTTTTATTGCTTGCCTGGGTTTATTTGGCTTATCAGCATTCTATGCCGACCAGCGTATTAAAGAAATTGGCATTCACAAAGTTCTTGGTGCTTCAATTATTAAATTGATCTTGCTTCTATCAAAAGATATATTGCAACTTGTACTGCTTTCATTTATTGTTGCAATGCCTCTAGCCTATTTTGCAATAAATAAATGGTTAGAAAGTTTTTCAAGCCATATAAATTTAAGTTTATTTTTATTTTTACTTTCAGGACTGCTGTCTTTTACAATTGCCTTATTAACTGTTAGTTACCAGGCTTATAAAGCTGCTAACATTAACCCTGCAGAAACTTTAAGGTACGAATAAAAAAGATTATCGTAAAAAATGTTAAAGAGCTATTTAAAAACAGCAATAAGATTATTAATCAGGCAAAAAGAATATTCATTAATTAATATTCTAGGCCTTTCTATTGGCATTACTGCTGCAATATTAATTCTTTTATATGTTAATAATGAGTTGAGTTATGACAAGTTTCATGAAAATGCTTCGCAACTATACCGGGTAAATTTTAAAGGTGAAGTTTCAGGAGAAAACATGCGTATTGCAACATCAATGGCACCTCTTGCTATTGCAGCAAAACAAAAAATTCCTGAAATAAAAAAGCAGGTACGCCTTAAACAAGGCATTAAAAATATATTACTCTCTTTTAAACATAAAAAGTTTTACGAAACAGGCATTGTATTTGCCGACACCGGGTTTTTTAACGTCTTTTCATTTAAACTTTTACAGGGAAATCCACAAAATGCTCTTAGTGAACCATATTCTATGGTACTTTCAAAAAGTATTGCAAAAAAATATTTTGGCGATAAAAACCCTATTGGGAATATAATTATTTGGAATAATGAAGACGAATATACAATAACCGGCATAGTAGAGGATGCTCCTTCTAATTCGCATATTTCATATACTGTTTTAGTTTCTTTTTCAACACTATATGACAAAGATGATTTTTATATTAATAACTGGGGAACACTTGGTTCTTACACTTATTTTGAACTAACTCCAAACGCCGATACTTCTTTAATTAATGAACAACTTTTTGAATTAATAAAAAAGTATTTTGGCGAAGAACTTGAGCATTATAAAATATCACTCACCCCCTTTTTACAGCCTGTTGTCAGGATTCATTTATATTCAAACCTGATGGCTGAATTTAAATCAAACGGCGATATTTTAAATGTTTATGTTTTTTCAGTAATAGCCATATTAATTTTAATTATAGCCGGCATAAATTTCATGAATATGAGCACAGCAAGAGCTCAGATAAGAACCATTGAAATAGGAATTAGAAAAACATTAGGAGCACAACGTCACATGCTCATATTTCAGTTTATTACTGAAGCTATATTGGCAAGCATTATCAGCTTAATATTTGCTATTTTTTTAACAGAATTAGTTTTACCTATTTTCAATTCGCTAACCGGTATTGAATTTGGAATTAATTATCTGGAAGATTGGGCTTTTCTATCTGGATTTATCATTATTGCCATTGTTGTAGGATTATTCTCAGGAAGCTATCCTGCGTTTTATTTATCAAGATTTTCGCCTATAAATGCCTTAAAAAACAGAAGAATACCTGTTTCACAAAAAGGATTTTTAAGATATGTGTTAGTACTAAGCCAGTTTGTAATTTCTATTATACTTATTATTTCAGTTCTTACTATTTATAAACAACTTGAGTTTGTACAAAATAAAAAACTGGGGTTTAATAAAGATAATTTATTGACTATTCCATTACGAAGTAAAGAACTTCAGAATAAAGTACAGATAATTAAGTTGAAAATTGAAAAAATACCTGAAGTAATATCAGTTACAAGTTCTGATTTTATTATAGGAAGCAATGCTGAAGGAAGTGGATATTTTCCTGAAGAAACAAACGAAGCAGATATTTTTATAAATAATAAAGTAGATTACAACTACATAAATACCATGAAAATGGAAATAATTAAAGGCCGGAATTTTTCAAAAGATTCTCTTTCTGATAGTACAGCAGTCCTTATCAATCAATCAGCAGCCGAAAAGCTTGATTGGAAAAACCCTATTGGGAAGTTCATAAAAAAACCAATGCCTTTTGATTCGTTAAAAAAATTTAAAGTTATTGGTGTTGTAAAAGATTTCCATATTGAATCGTTACATTATAAGATAATGAAAACCATTTTGCACTTAAATTCTAATAAGGCAAATTATATAACAATTCGTTTACACCCTGACAACGTCAATAAAGCACTCAAAGAAATTAAAAACGCATGGAATAAAATTGATCCAACAAGGCCATTCGATTCTTTTTTTATTGATCAATCTTTTGAATTTCAATATTTATCTGATAAACGCTTTGAAAGGCTAATTATCTATTTTACAATACTTGCTATTTTTATTGCCAGTTTAGGCTTATTCGGATTATCTTCATTTATTACTGCCAAAAGAGCAAAAGAAATGGGAATTAGAAAAGTAATGGGTTCTTCGGTTAATAATATTGTATTTTTACTTATAAAAGACTATGCTAAATGGATTCTGCTGGCAAATATTATAGCCTGGCCAATTGCTTACTTTTTAATGCATAGGTGGCTTCTCAACTTTGAGTACAGAATTACCATACCTCTTGTAGTTTTTATTTTAGCTTCAATTATTTCACTTGTTATTGGAATGTTTGCCATTGGTTATCAGGCAATTAAAACATCATTGACAAATCCGGTAAAAAGTTTAAGATATGAATAACACAACAAAATACTATTTTAAAGGAAAACTAACATAAAATTTACTTCCTTCACCTACAATACTTTCAACCCACAATTTACCTTTATGTTTTTCCACAAATTCTTTACATAATATAAGTCCTAACCCTGTACCTTTTTCTTTTTCTGTACCATCAGTTTTAAATTCTTCATCAATTTTAAAAAGCTTTTCTATATTGTTTTTATTAATACCAATACCTTTATCAGAAAACACAAATACAATATTATATTTTTCCCTATACATAGAAATTGAAAGTTCTCCTTTTCTAGGCGTGAATTTAATAGCATTTGAAATCAAATTTCGAAAAATTGTACTTAACATATTCTTATCGGCATAAACAATAGTCTGAGGTTGAACTTCGTTGCTTATTTTTATACTTTTTTCATTTGCACTGCTTTCAAGTAATTTAATAATATCAATTAATAATGGATGGCAATCTATATGTTCCGGATTAAAGCTAAATTCACCGGTTTGGGTCATCGACCAATCTAATAAATTTTGTAGTAACTTATAAGCATTATCAGTTACCGATAATATTTTTATCAAAAAATCTTTTATTGCTTCCATATCATAATCATCAATATCTTCATAAAGTAATTTTGTAAAACCAAAAATTACATTAAATGGCGATTTTAAATCATGTGCTATAATTGATGAAAACTTATCTTTTGTAAGGTTAGCTGCATATAATTCATTTTCTCTTTTTTTAAGCTGATTATTAATATGAATCAGTTCTTCTTTTTGTTGGTTAATCTGTTGATTTTTATGCTTTAATAAGTTATTAGCATGTATTTTTTGTTTATAACTCCTTAATACAATAAAGACCATTATAATCATAATTAAGAAACCTGCTATGGAAATATTTCTTATCAACTTCTGCTTTTCTAATTTTTCTTCTGCTTTCAATTCTTTTTGAAGTTGAATACGGTCAAATTCAAACTGCATAGTTAGTTGTGTTATATTTTTAGTGTTTTCTTCACTATAT
Source organism: Chlorobiota bacterium (assembly GCA_013152655.1). GTDB lineage: Bacteria > Bacteroidota > Bacteroidia > Bacteroidales > B39-G9 > JAADFW01. The sequence continues at coordinate 736 of JAADFW010000049.1, read as the reverse complement.
AAGCTATCATTGGTTTGCTTAAAAAGTTTATAATATTCAAATGCTTTCTTAAAATCACCTAAAGCTTCATAAGAATTGCTTAAATATTCAGCGGCTGCATTAATTATTTTTGGCGAACCTAAATCAGTTCCTATTTTTAATCCTTTCTTTATTATTGGAATAGCATCATTATATCGTCCTTTTAAATTGTATAATCTTCCTATATGGTTGTAGGTATAACCAAGTCCATACTTTTCGTCATATTTTAAGTCGAGCTTTAACGATTTATCATAATAAGCCTCAGACATAACAAAATCATTTTTTAGCAAGTAAATATCGCCGCTGTTTCTGTAGTTTGCAGCAATTCCAACCCAGTCGTTTAAAAGTTTTCTTAATTTTATTGATTTTTTATTAAAGTATAAAGCTTTATCATAATCTTTTATATTAATATACAATAGGCTAAGTTGATTATAGCAGTATGCTATTCCTCTTTCATGTTTAATTTCACGAAATATATCTAACGCTTTAGTAAAATTTTTAATGGCTAAAGTATCGTTGTGTAATCGCCTGTATATATCACCTATGTTATTATGTGCATATCCAATTTCAATTTTAATATCAAGGCTATCTGCAACTTTAAGGGCAGTAAAAAAATGAAACAATGCTTCAGTCAAATAACTTTGATTTCTTTTAAAAATACCCAGATAATTATTTATACTGGCTATTTCATTACTTAAATTAAGAAAGTTTTTAAACG
>JAADFW010000048.1 GCA_013152655.1 Chlorobiota bacterium | reverse complement strand
AAAAAAACATTTTTAATTATTAAAAAAAGCTGCCTATGAGTAATATAAGTAATTAAGATCACGCAGAGAGAAATAGATAAAAAGGTTGTAAAGTGCCATAATAAGCAATAAGCCTATAAAAAAACCCACAAAAAGCTCTTTGCGAGTACTTGAATAAAGCATACTTTTTAGAGTACGAATATAAATTGGCAATTGTATGGTTCCACTTGATTTTATTTTTAAATAATATGTGAGAATTACAGAATTTTCACCATTAAGTGGCATTATGTATTCCCTGTGTTTAATTTCTCTACTTGAAAAAGGAAATAAATCGCCATATTCGAGCATTTTCCATTGGCTGTCCTGTTTATTAAAGTAATAAAATTTAATATCATCCAAGGGTGGATATTCTATTTGTATTACATAATCATTATTATTTATTTGTTTTTTAACAACATGAAATTTTAGCCAGTAGGTGGAATTAGAAAACCCGAAATTGAGTATTTTTTGTTTCGAAAGTTTGAAATTATTTTGAAAATCTGAATTTTGAATATCCTTAAGATTGAGTTTATTTGATTTATCTTCGTAATAATAAACTGATTTTCCTATTTTATAATAGTCTTGTTTAATGGTAAGTTCAATAATTTTTTCGTTTTGGTTTTGTGCAACAATTATTTGACTGAATATCAATAACAATAATAAGAGGAGTATGTTAAAATATTTTTTACTTTTTAACTCTTTTTTTGTTAACATAATTAATAAGTTTTTAAATTAATCATTTCAACATTATATAATTGAAATTTAAATGTGGAACCTATCCCTTCTTTGCTTTTAAATGTTATGGTTCCGCCCAACAATTCAGCAAGTTTTTTTGAAATGCTCAGGCCTAATCCTGCCCCGCCATATTTACGTGTACTTCTACCATCAACCTGCCTGAAAACTTTAAATATATCTTTTTTATGGTTTTCAGGTATTCCAATACCTGTGTCTTTAATTTCAAAATAAATATCAAATTTTGTATTATCTGTTAATTTTATGATATTATGTGTATTAATATTTACTATTACAGAGCCCTTTTCAGTAAATTTGAAAGCATTTTCTAAAAGATTTTCCATTATTTGCCTGAAACGAACAGGGTCAGAGATAATTGAATCCCGAATATTTTCCTCTATATTAAATTCAATATTCAAATCTTTGTTCACATATTCAGCGCTAAGTATTTTCATAATATCTTTTATCAAAGTAATAGGATTAAAAATTTTATTTTCAATGTTTATCACACCTGCTTCAATATTTGATAAATCGAGTATTTCACGAATAAGTTTTAACAATTTATTACTGCTTATTTTAATATATTCAAGATATTCAAGTTGTATAGAATTTTCAGATAATTCTTTTTGCAGAATATTAGTAAATCCAATGATTGAATTCATTGGTGTATAGAATTCGTGCGACATATTGGCAATGAATTCACTCTTGAAACGGTCCGATTCTTCTGTTTTTTTTTTTGCTATAATAAGTTCTTCAACTTTTTTTCTTAATTTTTTATCAGTTTCTTCGGAACTTTTTTCAGCTATTCTAAGCCTGATAATTAGTATTTTCAAATAATAAAACCCAAATATTATTATAAAGTTAAGTGAAGTACCTATAATTGATTCCGGTAAAAAAAGACCTGAATAATCAATATGAAATATTTTTAAGGCAATAAATCGGTTTATTATTAGCAAGAATTGAAGTATTATTCCATGTTTTAAATTATAATTCCATGTAATAAACAATACCGGAAGAATTGATAAAATCATTATTGTATTGCCAATAAAAGGATATAGACAATAAAATAACCCTATATACAGAATGACTGACAAATAAGAAAAAAACTTGTATTTGTTTACTTTTTTTAATAATTCCATGGGTTAAGAATTACAATTATTGATTTAAATTAACTTTATGATTCTTAAATATTAACATCAGCTTTTTTATGTTTAAAATCTTTATTCTAATTAGCTATGGATTACAAAATCCATAGTAGTGAGCATTTATATCTGTCATTTCAAGCATAGAATAACAACCTCTTTTATTGAGCAGAATTGTCGTGTTTTGCTATCCTGTTGATATGTTTTCATTGTATGACTACTCTACTATTAAAACAAATCTACATCACCATACGATTCGTGTATTTTCATTCCCATAATTAATATATCATCAACCTGACTTCTCTTTCCTTTCCACTCTTCAAATTCAATTTTCAATAACTGCTTTTGTACATCCAAAGGTTTATGTGAATTAACCAGTAAGAATTCTTTAAATTTTCCTATTAGGTATTTTCGGTCTTCCATTCCTCCAAACTGATCGATAAAACCATCAGAAAATAAATAAATAAGATCATCAGGCATTAATTGTATTTGGTGATTGGTAAATGACTTTTCTTTCAGATGTACTCCAATTGGCATTCTGTCAGGTTTATAATGTAAAAGCTCCTTATTTCCCGAATTATTATTTCTTATAATAAATAATGGATTGTTTGCCCCGGCATATTGTATCTCTTTATTTTCAATATCTATTATGGCCAATGCTATATCCATACCATCACTTGCTGTGTCTTTTCTCCTGTCTTGATGTAAGGAAAGTTTTAGTTTTTTACGAAGGTTGTTTAAAATTTGGTTTGCCTTATAGCTGTCTGCCTCATTAGTAGAAGATATTATTTCACTTAATAATGTCATGCCAAGCATACTCAGAAATGCACCCGGCACTCCATGTCCGGTACAATCTGCTGCTGCTATAAAAATTTTGTGTTGTACCTGTTTAATCCAATAAAAATCGCCGCTCACAATATTGCGAGGCATGTATAATACAAAGCTTTCCGGTAAAAACTGCTTCAAGAAACTTTCAGTAGGCAGAACAGCTTTTTGTATAATTTTAGCATAATTAATACTTGAAAGAATACTTTTATGTGTCAATTCCAATTCTTCATTTTTTAATTGTAATTGTTTTTCCGCTTGTATTCTTTCCGTAACATCTTCAACAATAATATATGCTTTATTAACTTTACCATTTTTTTCTTTAATAGGAACCAAATAATTGAGGTAAAATATAGACTTTCCTTTACTTGATTTCCAATTATATATATTATTTAAAGATTTGCCTGTATTTAAGCATTTTATAAAATCACTTGCAAATCCTGTTCTTTTAAATATGGGATGTTTGAGAACATTTATCTTTTTTGCATCTTCAATAGAATTTAAACTTACATAATTTACTAAAGCCTTGTTTGCATTAAGAATAGTTCCATCGGTAGCAGCAGTTAATATTCCAAGTGGTGAGTGTTCATACAACATCCTGAAATGCTGTTCGCTTGATATAAGCTTTTGTTGTATGAGTTTTAGTTCGGTTATATCTTCTTTTATAGCAGCATAATTAATTATTGTACCCTTTTCATTTTTTATAGGAGTTATAATTGATTTATCCCAGAATTCTTCTCCGTTTTTTCTCTTGTTTATAAATTCACCTTCCCATGTTTTACCAGAAATTATAGTTTCCCAAAGTTCTTTATATGTTGCTAATGATGTTTTCCCCGATTGCATAAAACGAAGATTTTTACCCATAATCTCATCTGCATTATAACCAGTAATTTTATAAAAGTTTGGATTGACATATTCAACATCTCCGTCTATATTTGTTATTACGATTGACGCAGAACTTTGTTCAACAACTGTTGAGAGTTTACTAATTTGTTCCTTATTGGCTTTTTTTTCTGAAACGTTTTCTATTATTAAATATATAAATTCTACTTTATCAAAACTATTCTTAACCGGAATGAGGTAACAATTTAACCATAATACTTTTCTGTTTAGTAAACTAAATTTGTACTCTTTTTGTATTTCTTTTCCACTTTTAACTACATTATTAATGTCTTTAATAAAATCATTTTTTCTGAAACTCCATAAATCATCAATTTTATTATTGATAATTTCGCTAAAACCCTTTAATTCAAACAAATATAGGGTAGCTAGGTTTGCATCGGTAATGATCAGGTCTCTATTGACTGATAATATACTGTAAGGTGTATTATCATATATTTTGCGAAAATATCGCTCACTTTTTCTAATTTCTTTCTCAATAAACTTATATTTAGTAATATCATGATAAATGGCAAGTTTTGAACCATTATCCAATAAAATATTTTTTATTGAATAATATAGCTTTTTATTAGAATCATATTTTTCAACCTCATTTTCTTTCTTATTTTCATTTTTTAATTTATTAAAAGTACACCACTTACAAATTCCATTGAGGTTATAAATTGCTTTATGGCATTTTTCACCGGTTGCATCATAACCTAACTTATTTCTCATTGCTTTGTTAAGATAAGTAATATCATAATCATAATTACTGATATAAACTGCATCCGTAAATCCATCTAATATTTGACTATGTAATCTGTTATTTTCATCTAAAGTTCTTTTAGCTTCCAATTTTTCGGTTATGTCTTTAAAAACAACTTCAAGGGCAGGTTTATCCTGATATTTGTAAAAAATTTCAGAGGCTTCAATTTCCTTGATTTTTCCTGTTAAGGTTGTAATTTTTCTGTAAAATGAGCCTTCATAATTAAAGTCTTCTAAAATTTTTGGTTCGTTACTATTAGCAGGTTGTTTAGAATCGGTATAAATAAAACTGCTAATATTTTTTCCTAGCAATTCATGTTTGTTTGTAGCTTCAAAAAAAGAAACAGCTATTTTGTTTGCCATAACAATTTTGTCTTCACAAATAATGATTGTAGGTAAAGGAGAAAATTCAAAAATATCATTGAATTTTTTTTCACTCTCTGCAAGTTGCTCAACAAATTTTTCTAAATCATTGTTAGTTCGTTCAAGTTCTTTTTTTTGATATTTAATATAATCTCTGGCTTTTTTAAATCCTATGTGGGTATTTACCCGAGAAATAAGCTCTCTTGAATTAAATGGTTTAGTTATATAATCTACTGCACCTAATTCAAAACCTTTTACAATATTCTCTATTTCTATACCGGCAGTTAAGAATATAACTGGAATATCTGCTGTTTTTTTATTTGCTTTAAGTTTCTCACAAACTTCAAACCCATCCATTTCCGGCATGAAAATATCTAAAAGAATTAAATCAGGTTTTTCTTTTGGAATAAGATATAAAGCTTCTTTTCCGCTTTGAGCAAATGAGAGTTTTGTTCCTTCTTGTTCTAATATATCATTTAATACTTGAATATTTTCTTCTATATCATCAACAATGAAAATTTTTTTTGATTTTGTACTCATAATTTAATAAATATCAGTATTTGGTTATCAAGTATTTAGTCTAATATCATATTTAAAATATTGTTTCTCTACGCTGCCCCTTACCCATAAAGGAGTAAGCTACCCCTTGTTGGCTAATCCTTTTAGGGAAGAAAAGGGTGACGAGTGATGGTAAAAGATAATATCTCTCTTAAATGCTTGGTTACCCCTTTTATTCTATAATTTTTATTTTTCTCATTCATTAATCGCAATGTTTTACAACAAAGGGAGCAATATTATTTAGTGGCATAACTCTATTTGCTGCATTTAGTTTAATGGCTTCTTTAGGCATTCCAAAAACAACACAAGATGCTTCATCTTGAGCAATTGTTATGGCCCCGGCTTCTTTCATTTCAAGTAAGCTTTTTGCACCATCAGCACCCATTCCGGTCATTAAAATGCCTACCGAATTATTGCCTGCATAATGTGCGGTTGAACGAAATAAAACATCTACTGACGGCCTATGTCTGTTTACAAGAGGCCCATCTTTTGTTTCAACGTAATACCTTGCACCACTTCTATGTAGAAGCATATGTTTATTTCCAGGTGCAATTAAAGCTCTACCTCTAATTACCGTATCATTATTTTGTGCTTCTTTAACATCAATGGCACAAATACTATTTAATCTTTCAGAAAATGAACGGGTGAAATTTTCAGGCATATGCTGAACAATAATAATTCCGGGTGAATCAGCAGGCATTGCTTGTAAAAATTCACGAATTGCTTCTGTTCCACCGGTTGACGCTCCTACTGCAACCACTTTTTCAGTTGTTTTTATCATACTTTTTTTTTGAATGGATTTTTGCAAAACGGCATCAGCAGAATATTTGGGCTGTACTTTAATTTCAGTTAATTTTTTCCTTTTTAGTTTAGATTGAGCCGCTGCTTTTACAGCATCGGTAATAATTATCTTTGCTTCTTCAAAAAACTCCTTGGTTCCTACTTTTGGCTTTGTAATAATCTCAACAGCACCATATTCCAACGCTTTAATAGCTGTTTCAGTTCCTTTTCCTGTTAAACTGGAAATGACAACTACAGGAATAGGATGTTGAGTCATTATTTTTTTAAGAAAAGTTAAACCATCCATCCGTGGCATTTCAATGTCAAGGGTTATAACATCAGGAATCTCGTTTCTTATTTTTTGAGCAGCATAAAATGGATCGGAAGCAGTTGCCATTACTTCTATTTCATTATCACTTTCAAAAATATCGGTTAATACTCTTCTTACAACCGCCGAATCATCTACTATTAATACTTTTATTTTTTTCATTTTTTATATAGTTATCTGTTTGTAATCTGTAAGCTGTTACTTCGAAATGAAACGAAGTGTAATGAGAAGCCCCCCACATTTTTAAAAGGGATACTTTACATTCGTTCGGCATGAAAGCCAATTTAGAAAGCTTACCGTTCACAATTTGTTTTTTTTATATATTTCATTCTCACTTCACCTGTGTAAGAATTATACTCTATTTTTCTTCCGAGTTTACCACCGGTACTTTCTGCTATAATTGCTATTTTTTCATTTTTTAATATTTCAAAAGCAATAATTTTATTTCTCTCTCCAATTTTAAAATTTGCAATTTCTGTATCAATAACTTCGCCACCACCAAAGACTTTTGCAATAATATTATACTTGTTACAGCCAAGTGTAATCATATTTTCAATTAATTTATTAATTGCAATATTGCCGTATTTTGGTGAAGCCAACCCTTTCCCATTCCAAAAGGGCAACATATAGTGATTCATTCCACCTATATAATTTACCTTATCCCATAAACACACAGCTACACAGGAACCCAAAACAGTTTTAATAATGGTTGGTTTGTCCTTTATGTATAATGTAGAAGGATATAGGAAATGATTATCAAATACTTGATTATTCATACATTAATTAAAAAATCTCATCATTGTCAAAAAATGTTTCGTTTGAATCGGGAGCAAACATATCCATATCCCGTATTCCTTCAGGTCTTGGAACGGTTAAAGTAAATTGAGTGCCTTGTCCTGATTTGCTTTTAACTTCAATTGTACCTCCCAAAATATCAAGAGAAGCTTTTACAACCGATAATCCCAGTCCATGGCCACGAATTAAGGAATTGATTTCAAGATTAGCTCTTTTAAAACGGTCAAAAATTATTTCCATATTTTTTTTATCGATTCCAATACCATGATCCTTAATGGTAATTACCAGTTTATTGTCATTAATAATAGCTTCAATAAAAACCTTGTCGGCAGCATTACTATATTTTATACTGTTACTAAGCAAATTTGAAACTATAAGTTTAATTTTTTCGGAATCGGTAATAAATATTAAATCTTGTTCACTATCCGATTGTATTTTTTTTGAAAATTCAATCCAAATTTGCTTTTGGTCAGCTTTATACTGATATATCTCCATGACACTTTTAAGTAAAGAACTGATATCAACATTAGAATATTCGGGTGTTAATTGTCCAGCTTCAAATTTTGCTGCTGCAAAAATATTTTTTAGTTGAAAATCCAAATCAAATGCTTCTGATTGTATTAAGGATGCCATTGATTTAGCCTTTTCCAAATTATTTCCTTTAAGGGCTAAAATATTTTTAGAAAGTCCTAAAATTGAGGTAAAAGGATTTACTATTTCGTTAGTAACATTTGAAATGAAATTCGATTTTATTGCTTCGGCTTCTTTAAGTTTTCGATTAACATCTGCAAGTTGTTTCATTATTTCATCTGATCTTTTTTTACTTAATCTATTTGATATTTCTTC
>JAADFW010000047.1 GCA_013152655.1 Chlorobiota bacterium | reverse complement strand
GATCAATGCAGGTAAATGTAACAGAAGAGCTTATAAAATATTTTGACAACAACTTAAAATTAAGTTACAAATTAGAATAAGAGTTTTTAATCAATTTTATTCTATATACAACCATGGATGAAATAAGACAAGTATGATAAAAGAAGTAATATTTATATTTTTAATTACTGAAATTTTTTTGTTTGACTGTTTTGGCCAGACTAATAGATCATACATTCCTGTTACAATTAATTCGCCTTTTTTTAATCAAAATGATGAAATACAAGTAGGCGCAAAAATTAATAACTACGGACTTAATTGTAATATTGCAGGACAATTAAATAGTAATATTTTGATTGTTGGTTTACAGTATAATACCGGACAATTTGGATTTGATCCTTTAAACTTTAATGACTATTATGAACAGGGTGAAGCAACACATCTTATTCAATCAAAGCCGTCGGAAATGCTTTATTGTGAAATTGGTTTTGGCTATAATTATGAGCATAAAAAGCAAAAATTAAGTTTACTTACCGGTATTGGCCAACAATTTATAAATCTGAACACAAGACTTTTTGTCCAGTTTGACTGGGGAAATGAAAGTAGGTTAATTAACGCAGGAGTTTCCTTAAGGGGCAACTATACAATTGTTGCAAATAAAAACTTGATTACATTAGAGCCTGTAGTACAAGGAAAAGTCAAGATTTGGAATTTTAGAATTGTAAATCAGTTTGGTTATTCAATAGCCATTAGAAAAAATGAAGATTATATGAAGCCGATTCTGACGATTGGATTAGAATATATAATAGGAAATTCAGCCCATAATAAATTGAATAAAACATAGGACTTACAAGGAGTTTATAGAGTTAAGTTTTTTTAATAATCTTGCTCGGCAGATATAAAAGAAGCTTTTAAAGCCCTACAATATTAAAACACAAAGTTTATTTTTTTGTTAAAAAATAATTTTAATTTTTTTGAATAGGATAATTCTTAAATTTGTTTTCTCAATTAAGTAAAATTATAAAATATTAGATTATGACAATAGAAGTAACTGATGCTAATTTTGAAGAAGTAGTATTAAAAGCAGACAAGCCGGTATTAGTTGATTTTTGGGCAGAATGGTGTGGCCCATGCCGTATGGTTGGCCCAATTGTAAATGAATTATCAGATGATTATGCGGGTAAAGCCATTATGACTAAGCTTGATGTAGATAGTAATCCGGGAGTTTCAATGAAATATGGAATTCGTAATATTCCAACACTTTTGTTTTTTAAAAATGGCGAGGTTGTTGACAAACAAGTTGGAGCTGTTCCAAAAGGAACTTTATCTTCTAAATTAGATGCTATTTTGTAGCTACGGTAAGAAAAAATTGAAGGCATGAAATAATTATTTCATGCCTTTTTCATTTTGTGAAACAAGAATTTTGTGAAAAATTTATTAGCCATACAGCAGTATAAAGAATTTGAAAATTTAGGCTTAATAGCTAAACATATTGTTGAAGGATTTATTACAGGCTTGCACCGAAGCCCGTTTCATGGCTTTTCGGTTGAATTTGCAGAACATCGTTTATATAATCAGGGAGAATCAATAAAACATATTGATTGGAAACTTTATGCCCGTACTGAAAAATTATTTGTAAAACGGTTTGAAGAAGAAACGAATGTAAGAAGCCAAATTATTTTGGATACTTCTTCTTCAATGCTTTTCCCATATAAAGATAAAAAACAGTTGTCGAAGTTGGGGTTTTCAATTTATGCCATTGCTGCACTTATTTTTTTATTGCGTAAACAAAGAGATGCCGTTGGCTTAACATTATTTTCAGATAAGATTGATATTCAAACCAATTCAAGGCTTTCTTTTTCGCATAGTCAAAGACTTTTTAATGAATTAGAAAAATTGTTGAATATAAAAGACAATCCCCAAAAAAGAACTTCACTTTCAACTGTGCTTCACCAGGTTTCTGAAAGTATTCATAAACGCTCTTTGGTAATTATTTTTAGCGATTTAATGGGAGAAGAGAGCATAGAAAGCTTGTTTTCAGCATTGCAACACTTACGATATAATAAACATGAAGTTATTCTTTTTCATGTTGCCGATAAAAAGCATGAACTGGATTTTGAATTTCAAAACAGGCCTTATAAATTCATTGATTTGGAAACGGGGGGCACAATGCGTTTAAACCCCGGAGAAATTAAAGAAGAGTACAGAAAATTTACACGCACATTTAATGAACAATTAAATCATAAATGCGGCCAGTATAAAATTGATTTAGTTGAAGCAGATATTAATAATGACTTTCAGGAAGTACTTTTGCCTTATTTGATAAAAAGGAGCAAACTTTATTAACTAGTTACCGCCAAGCCCTCGACCAACTCTTACTAACATGGATTCAAAGAAAAATATTTTGTATCTTTGTTATTAAATTGATTATTATGGAATTAAGAATAAATATTGAATACGACCAGATTTTAAAACTGATACATCAACTTCCAAAGGAGGAGGTTGAGAAATTAGCAAATACTTTGCAAAAAGAGATTTCGACAAAAAAATCATTAAAAAAATCAAAGAATTGATTCTTATTGCTCCAACATGGACAAATTCTGATTTAAATGATTTTCAAAATGCCAGAGACCAATTAAATAAATCAAGAATTGCATGATTCTATTAGATTCCTCCATCCTGATAGAATTGTTCAGGAAAAAAGATAAAGAAAAGACTACTTTTTATAGATTATCAGAAAAATGAAACGACAGATTTCTGAAAATAGCATATTATTGCAGAATGAAAAAAGGTGCAAATTTAAACCGCTACAAATTTTATTTAAACCGTTGTAATAAACTGACACTACACATGTGCCTTAACAAACATGGCAATGAAAGATAAATTAATTTATTGGGGTTTGGAAATAGGAATGGGAATTAGAAAACAATTAATTAATAATACAAGTGATGCTATTCCAATATTTAAGTTTAGCACTGGGCTATTATTTTAAAAGATATTTACAACAAACACTTTATAAAGTCAAGCAGGCAGAAAAGCAAATTGTAAAATTATATTTTAAATGACAAAAACAGCCCTTCTTTTTGGTACAACCGGATTAGTTGGCAGCTATTTGCTGCAAGAGTTAATAGAAAGCAATGTTTATAATGAAATAAACGTATTTGTACGTAAAGAAACAGTAATAGCAGATAAGAAAGTTAAAGTACACATTATTGATTATGGCAAAATTGATGATTATGATAATTTAATTATAGGTGATGACTTGTTTTGTTGCCTGGGTACTACGGTAAAAAATGCCGGATCGAAAAAAGCCACAAGAAAAGTTGATTTTGATTATCCTGTTAAAATTGCTGAGATAGCGAAAGTTAATAAAGTGAAAAAATTTCTTATTGTTTCCAGTTTGGGAGCAAGTACAGAATCAAATAATTTTTATTTGAAGAGCAAAGGCGATATGGAAAAAGAAATTGCAAAAAGAAATTTTGACACTTTTTTTGCACTTAGGCCATCATTGTTATTAGGCAAAAGAAAAGAATTCAGGCTTGCGGAATCAATAGGAAAAATATTAATGCAGGCTTTTGGTTGGTTGTTAATTGGAAATCTGAAAAAATACAGGGCAATTCATGCACAAGATGTTGCAAAAGCCATGGTGTATCTTGCTAATAATAAGTATGAAAATTCTATTATTCAATCAGATAAAATTAAGAAGTTAGCAAAGCTTTAAATTGTACTATTTATGCTGGCTTATTCATTATCGGCTAATTAACATTATTAATTGTTTTTCTCAAGCCATTTGTGTAAAACAATCAATAGCCAAACCCTGTTATATAAATAGTTATAATCTTTATTTCTGAATTTATAAATAAGTTCAGAAACATAACTCCACCGGACAATAGAATATTTTTCAATAATATTTCTTGAAAGGTATTCATCTATTAAATAACTCAACTCGTTTTTTAACCATTGGTTTAAAGGAATTGAAAATCCCCATTTCGGACGATTAAATAATTCTGCAGGAATGTAGTCGTAAAGAACCTGTTTTAATATATATTTTTGAATGCCGTTTTTTATTTTCAATTCAGGGGCAATATTTAAAGCATATTCAACAATTTTATGATCTAATAACGGAACCCTGGTTTCTAAAGAATATTTCATACTTGCCCTGTCAACTTTTACAAGCAAATCATCTTTCAGGTAATAATTAAAATCAAACAAAGCCTGATTTTCAGCAGGAGATAAAAAATGCTTTATTTCATGATGTCTTTCTTTTAATTTAAAATTTTCATAAAATCCGGGATGTAAAATTTCTTTAATTTCTGAACGGCTGAAAAAATATTGTTCTTGCGAAAAAATATGGCTTGGCAATTCTCTCCGGTTTTTATAATTAACCAATTTTGAAATTCTTTTATATCGGTTTGGCAATAAAGAAAGAGCTGAACTTACAGGTTTTCTGGTAAATTTAACTAAAGGATTTGATAATCTGTTTGCCCAAATATAAGAACCATAACCATGAAAGAGTTCATCGCCTCCATCTCCTGAAAGTGTCATGGTAACATATTGTTTTGCCATTTTTGAAACCAACATGGTAGGAATTGCCGAAGAATCGGCAAAAGGTTCATCATAAGCACTATCTAAACTATCTATTAACTCAATAGCATCGCTATATGAAACAATAAATTCATGATGGCCGGTGTTTAAGTACTTAGCAACACTTTTGGCATATTCAGCTTCGTTATATTTCGATTCTTTAAAGCCAATAGAAAATGTTTTGATTTTTTGAGTGCTTACTTTTTGAGCAATAGCGGTAACCAGGCTTGAATCAACACCTCCACTCAGAAAAGTTCCGTATGGCACGTCACTAATTAACCTTTTCCGTACGGAGTTTTCCAATAATTGTTTTAGCTGAGTTTTGGCTTCATTTTCATTTTTAATTATTTCAGGTTTTAAATGTGTTTTAAGCTGCCAGTATCTTTTAAGTTGCAAGCCATGGTTATTTATAATAGCATATTTGCCCGATGGAAATTTATTAATTTCTTCATAAATAGTATCAGGTTCAGGTATATAACCCAAGTGTAAAAATTCATTTATTGATTTATTGTTTAAAGTAAGTGCAGAATATTTTTTCACAATTTGCCGAATTGCTTTTAATTCTGAAGAAAAAAGAAAGTTTTTTCCGTCAAAAAAATAGAATAATGGTTTTATGCCAATCCTGTCGCGAAAAAGAAATAAATTGTTTGTTTCTATATCAATAATTGCGAGGGCAAACATACCGTTCAATTTCTCAACAAATTCAGGGCCCCATTTTACAAAAGCTTCTAAGACAACTTCAGTATCGGAATGTGTTTTCCATTTCAAATTTAATTCTGAAGCAATTTCGCGATAATTATAAATTTCGCCATTAAACACAATACAGCATTTCTCATTATGAGAAAACATGGGTTGATTTGCCTCTGTTGAAAGGTCGATAATACTTAAACGGTTATGGGCAAGGGCAACTTTCTCTTTTATAAAATAACCTCTGTTATCCGGGCCTCTGTGATTCATTAACCCGGACATATTTTCAATATCTTGTTTTGAAAAAAGAGAATCAGGCGAATAATAGCCACTTATGCCACACATATTTAAATTACTTGGTTAATAATAATTTATAAGTTTTCGATAATAAAGATACGGTAAGATTTGTGGTTTTTAATCTACAATAAATAAAAAGATTAAAAAAAGGCTGTCAGCGGGGTATAAGTTTTTTGAAAATTAGGTGTAATACAGACAGCCTTTTTATAAAGTGTATAATTTATTCTTAGGTTATCATTAATCTAACGAACCAATCATTTTGCCAGGGTCAACCCATTCGTCAAATTGTTCTTCTGTTATTAGTTTTAAGGCTAATGCCGATTCACGTAAAGTTAAACCTTCTTTATGTGCTTTTTTTGCAATTTTTGCAGCATTTTCATAACCAATATGTGTGTTAAGTGCAGTAACTAACATTAATGAATTATCAAGATTTTTCTTAATGTTTTTTTCATTAGCAGTAATACCTTCAACACAGTTTTTACTAAATGATACACATGCATCGCCTAATAAACGTGCACTGGTTAATAAATTACTAATCATAACCGGTTTAAATACGTTTAATTGATAATGGCCTTGCATACCACCAACCGATATTGCAACATCATTACCGATAACTTGTGCGCAAACCATTGTAAGTGCTTCATTTTGAGTAGGATTAACTTTTCCCGGCATAATAGATGAACCCGGCTCATTCTCGGGCAGGTTAATTTCGCCAATTCCGCAACGCGGGCCTGAACCAAGAAAACGGATATCATTTCCTATTTTCATTAAACTAACAGCTAATTGTTTTAAGGCACCTGAAGTTTCAACAACGGCATCGTGTGCAGCAAGTGATTCAAACTTATTAGGGGCAGTAACAAATGGCAAATTGGTTAATTCAGCTATAACTTCTGCAACTCTTTTTGAATAACCTTTGGGTGTGTTTAATCCGGTTCCAACAGCTGTTCCTCCAAGTGCAACTTCAGCCAAATGAGGCAATGTGTTTTCAAGGGCTTTTAATCCGTGGTCTAATTGTGCAACGTAAGCAGAAAATTCCATTCCTAAAGTTAATGGTGTTGCATCCATTAAATGTGTACGTCCGGTTTTAACATACGAATCAAATTCTTTTACTTTTTTTGCAAGCGAATTGCGTAATAGTTTAATTCCGGGTATGGTAATTTCGTTTATCATTTTATATCCGGAAATACTCATTGCAGTTGGAAAAGTATCGTTAGATGATTGTGATTTGTTTACATCGTCATTGGGGTGAATTAATTTAGTTCCTTCACCCAGTTTGCCTCCGTTTAAAACGTGTGCACGGTTCGACACAACTTCATTTACATTCATATTCGACTGTGTGCCCGAACCTGTTTGCCAAATTACCAAAGGAAACTGGTCGTTTAATTTTCCTGCAATTATTTCGTCGCAAACTTTAACAATCAGGTCTTTTTTCTCATCCGGCAATACACCTAATTCGTTATTTGTAATGGCAGCTGCTTTTTTAAGGAAACCAAAAGCCTGAATTATTTCTTTTGGCATAGAACCTTCGGGCCCAATTTTAAAATTGTTTTTTGAACGCTGTGTTTGAGCTCCCCAATACTTATCGGCAGGAACTTCCACATTACCCATGGTGTCTTTTTCTACTCTGGTTTTCCTTTTTTGTAATTTTTATAATTTTATAATAATATATATATATTAATTTATGGCTTTTAACAGTTTCTCAAGTTTAAGATAAACTTTTATAGTATTTTTTCAATTTCCTCAGCAGGCTGGCCTAAAACAGCTTTATTATTATTTACCACTATTGGCCTTTGTAGTAGTTTTGGGTGTTGAATTAGAATGTCAACCCATTCATCATCGGTAAATTCTTTTCCCTTAAAATCAGATTTATAAATGGCCTCTTGTGTTCGTATTAAATTAAAAGGCTTTACATTCAATTTTTGAATTATATTTTTTAGCTCATCTTTTGTTAAAGGGAATTTTAAATATTCAACAATTTTATAGTCTAAACCTTTTTTTTGAATGTATTCGAGCCCTGCACGGCTTTTTTTGCAACGGGTATTATGGTAAATGGTTAACATAGCAAGAAAATTTAATAAATTTTAAACACATCTACTAACGAAAGCATTCCAATTGCGCACCCTTCTTTTTTATCTTTAAAAGTTAAGGTAATGTAATATGTTCCTGAATTTTTACAGTAAAAATCAAACGATTTGTAATTGGTTTCATTTTGTGGATTATATGTGCTTCCATATATTTTATAATCGTTTGATAATGTTAAAACTGCAAATGACTGGTTTGCTATATCGTCTTTTATATTAAATCTGTAATGAGACCCTTTTTTTAAAGCAACAGTATATCTTGCAAATGGAGTAGGCTTGTTTTTCTTTCCTTTTTTTAATTTAACCGGAAATTCTTTAAGATAAGTAGCTCCTCCATTTTCTTGTAAACACAAATCAATAAGCTGATTATTACATTGTGCATTATTAATTAACGGAACGGAAAGCAGGAATAAAAGAATAAAAACTGTATTTTTCATTTTATATAAATAGTTTGATAAAGTTATATTTATTTTTTGATATTCTTTAA
>JAADFW010000046.1 GCA_013152655.1 Chlorobiota bacterium | reverse complement strand
ATTTTTTATTCCAGCTATGTATGTAAAAATAGCTCCTTGAGAAAAACCAAGTAAATAAACATCACTTATATTATAATGTTTTTTCAAAACCGATGTTAAATCACTGATATAGTTCACAATTAAGTTAGAGGCACGTTTAATTAATTTATTATTTCCTGTCGGCCATAAAGCCCAATCATATACTAATTTCTTATCAACTAACCAAGGATAAGGAGCTTGTGGAACAGCATAAATGAACTCAGTGTTTTTTAAGCTATCCCAAATAGAAATAAACTGTTCAATGTTACTCCCGCCTCCGTGTAACCCTAATACAAGTATGTACTTTTTTTCAGGATTATAATTAACCGGAAGTCTAACATTACATTTAAAAAGTGCACTGCTTTCAAAATAGATTGACTTTGTTTTATTATTAATAGTTGAATCTGCCTCAGATTTTTGAGCATAAATGGAAGAAGTGAAAGAAAAAACTAAAAAAAAGAAAAACAGATTTATAATTCTTTTCATAAGAACCTCCTCTTAAAATTAATTCAGCTGCAAGCCAATATATACTTCAGCAGCATAACGTAGTTTACTGCCTGCCTCGATTTATTTTATCGGGAGTTGGGTAGGAAAATGGGCTAGGCATTATTTATCAATTTATAGGTAGCTAAAAAATTGCTTTACAAATAATTTAAAATTACTATATTGCTTCCCAAAGAACATTTGTCACTATTTGAGCAAAATCATTTTTCGCGACTGTACAAAATTACCTGCTGCAAGACGGTAAATATAAACACCTGATGGTAAATTATCAGCACTAAAATTTACTTGATAATTGCCTGGATTATTGTTCCGATTAACAAGCGTAGCAACCTTTTGCCCAAGTACATTGTAAATACTTAATTGTACAAACAATTTTAGACCTTTTTTAATAAAAGGGATAGAATATTTTATTGTAGTAACCGGATTAAATGGATTGGGATAATTTTGCTCAAGGTTAAATTCTATTTGATTAAACGAAGCATTAACAACATCCGTTTTAATACCATATTCAATTCCATTTATTTTTGTATAAACCAAATTATATTCAAAAAATATTTGTGTGACTGGCGCATAAGAGTAATTCTTATGGATTTCTCCAAATCCTTGAGATAATTCATAATCATAATGTAAGTTTTCCCACGTTACGCACGCATATTGGTAAAATCTTGTTTTAACATTCTCCCCAAATACATCTTTAGAGTATATACTTGAAAACATTTTGCATGAATATACTACTGTATCGTTGGGTTCTATAAATAAACTGTCTAGGAGAATTTCATTATTATCGTAATCATATTGATAAACATTTCCATTTGTGGAATCAATTCTAATAAATTGAGTATATATAAAATCGTTATTTTGCGTACCCAATCTATTCGACTTTACAACAAAATATTTATTATTATTTGATAAAATTGAATCCCCAATAATACTTTTGTATCCAATCCAATTATCGTTTTCAGAAGGAGCTTGACCGCTCATAGTAACTTGGTATTCCCAATAATCACCAATATGCAAAGGATAGTATTTTATAGCCTCACTTATTGGTTCTTGCTGAGAATAAATAATGTTTACTACAAAAATTATGATAATTATTATTTTATTTTTCATTTTATTACCTAACGAGGTTGACACTTACCCACCTACCGCCAATTCTTTGAGTTAAGTAACCCCTATAAATTTAGTTAAAATAAAAATTTTACCAACTAATTCTACTTTTAAAAACTACAACTTACATACGCAATCAAAAACAAAAACGCCTCAGCGTAAGGGCATTCTGCTACAGCAACCGGTTATAAACGTTATTGTGTTTACCACATTTATTTGAATAATTTAATATAATCGCTAAACAAATAGTATTTACCCCTTTTTGCACCTGTAACTTCTTTAAGTATCTCTAATTTTTCCAAATCATCAATTAATTTATAAACTGACGGTAATGATAGCTTTGTTATTTCTCTCGCCTTTTGAGCACCAAGAATTGGTTTTTGGAATAAATTTGATATTATAAGTTGAGCATTATTAGACCGACTACCAAGTTTTTGGATTTTAACATCAACCTCTTTTTGCAATTTGAGGATACCATCAAAAGTTTTTATGCTTCCTTTTGCTGTTTCTATTACTCCTACTAAAAAGAATTTAAACCACTGTGTTAAATCATTCTTTTCACGAACACGAGTTAAATTATCATAATATAAAGTTCTATTTCTTTCAAAAAAATCGGATAAATATAAAATAGGTTTCTTCAATATTCCTTTTTCTACAAGATAAAGAGTAATCATTAATCTACCAACTCGTCCGTTCCCATCTAAAAAGGGATGAATTGTTTCAAACTGATAATGTATTAATGCAATTTTTAATAAATCGGGAAAGTAGTATTCAGTATTGTGTGCAAAATTTTCCAAGTCACTCATATAATCATTAACCGAATTTTCTACTGGTGGTACAAATGTCGCATCATTTATAGTAGCTCCCCCAATCCAGTTTTGACTTTTTCTAAATTCACCAGGTAGTTTGTGTTTCCCACGAACACCTTTTAATAAAATTTTATGAGATTCTTTTATTAATCTAGTTGAAAATGTGAGTTTTGCTAAACTATCTATTGCCATATTTAATGCTGAAACATAATTTTGAACTTCTTCCCAATCATCTCTTTTTTCTTCATTTATGTCGTTTTTTTCTAGTAACGCTTCTTCAATGTTGGTTTTTGTCCCTTCAATTTTGCTAGATTGAGATGCTTCTTTTAACACGTGCATACTAATAAATAAATCAATATTTGGAATATATTCGGAATACATATCAAGGCGCCCCAATTCTCTATCTGCTTGACTTAACAGATTTAACAATTCCATATTTTCAATATGCCATTCCCGATTGATTTTTTCAGGTTGAAAACGTTTATATGTACCTTGATTTATATATTTCCCAGCAATAAACTTTTTCACTTTTCCTCTAAATATTTAAGTAAAGATACTGCTTAATTAAGAAATATGCAAAAAACTTAATTAATGAGCTTGACTAATTAAGTTACAAAGAATGATTTGAGCAAAAACCGATTTACTATTCAAAAATGTTAAAATTTTCGCAAAGTTTATAACGGCATGGTTGATAAGGCGCAGCCCAGAACTACAATGTCGGATAAAAAACTACTGCCAACCTGTCCCGACAAAGTTCAGATTTGATTGGATAAAGTCGGGATAATTATTTGAAATTTATATAACAATATACTGTTTAACTACAATTTCAAACGAACAACGAAAACTCAAAAATACCGCACCGCTTTTTGCGGTCGGCTTGAGTGGCTTAGTTATGTACGAAAACATACAATATTTTACATTTAACGGTTGCGCTATGAATAGTTGCCGCTTGCGAAGTAGTTTCTTATCTGGTTTTACCAGACTTGAAACGGACTACAAATGTTGAATTTATAATTGTCTCGGCAATTATTTATGAGCGTTTGTTATGCGCTTTTCTTTATTTCTAACATAAATCAACTTATACTTGCCTTTTTGGCTTTCTCGTTGATCTATTTCAAATTTTCCGGTCGACTTGATCAATGGAGTCAACTTTTGAAAACCATAGTTTCTAGGATCAAAATTTGGTCGCTTCTTTTGCAATAAACTTCCAACATCTCCTAAAAATGCCCATCCTTCATCATCTGATAAGTCTGTAATTGTTGATGCAATTAATTTAATTTCCTTCGGACTAATTGTATCGAATGTTTCCTTGTCCAATTCCTTCTCACCTTCCGATACTTTTTCCTTTGATTTATTTTTCAGGATTTCAATGTATATAAATTTGTCACACGCAACAATAAATGGATTTGGTGTCTTTTTTTCTCCAATTCCAATTACTTGCATACCAGCCTCTCTTAAACGAGTTGCTAATCTGGTAAAATCACTGTCACTTGATACTATGCAAAATCCATTTACTTTTTCTGAATACAAAATATCCATGGCATCAATTATCATAGCTGAGTCTGTAGCATTCTTTCCTGTTGTATATCCATATTGTTGAATGGGAGTAATAGCGTTTTCTAAAAGTATGTTTTTCCATTTAGATAAATTGGGTTTAGTCCAATCACCATAGATTCTTTTAATAGTTGGATTACCATATTTAGCTATTTCTTCCATCATTTCTTTCACAAAAGCTGATGGTATATTATCGCCATCAATAAGTACTGCTAAATTTATATTCATTGTCTTTATTTAAGTCCTAGTTTATTTTTTTATTGTTGAGAATGTAATTCTACTTAGAATTGCGCATAACATCTCAATATATCTATGTTCATATATAATAAGTAAAATACCGGATATCACGCATTGCGTATAACAGACCTATAATTTAATTATTCTTTTCTTTTTCCGCTTTCAAGATTTACTTTTTTTTCCATTTTGTCAAGTACATAACGGCGTCGCTTTTCACCCGTCCGCCACAAACAGCGATATTGGATAAAAAGCTACTGCCAACCTGTCCCGATAAAGTTCA
Source organism: Chlorobiota bacterium (assembly GCA_013152655.1). Lineage (GTDB taxonomy): Bacteria > Bacteroidota > Bacteroidia > Bacteroidales > B39-G9 > JAADFW01. The sequence continues at coordinate 3,759 of JAADFW010000046.1, read as the reverse complement.
GATTTGATTGGATAAAGTCGGGATAATTATTTAAAATTTATGTAACAGCACTACTGTCAAACTACAATTTAAAACGAACAACGCAAAACCAAAAAATACCGGAAAAGCCGAACCGATTTTCGCAGCTTGCCACGATGCTTTTTATCGGGGGTCGGGTGCAAAAGCTGTTTAGGTGCGATTTAAAATTTCCAAACACCATTTGAAAATGAACCACTTGCACCAATAATCCAATTTCCCTGATCAGTTGTAATATCAGTAACTTCATAAACAGATTTATTTGGAACTTCACTTTTAAATTTAGTTAGCAGCTTATTCCAACCAATTTTCGTGTTAACATTAAACTCAGTTATAAATTCACGTGATGAATCGGCTGTAACTATTTTAAGTTTATAATATCCTTCAACTTTTGTATTTGAGTTAAAGTAATAGTATGAAATATAATAATTACCCACTTCAGCTAATGCGCTTGGATTAGTTATTTCTGCCAAATTAATTTCAAGTGAATAGGTGATAGGAGTAGAACTTTGAGCAAACAAATCGTAACGGATATACTTTAAATTGTTATCCTGTATATGAATACTATCAATGTAAATAATGCTGTCGCCATTTATTACTGAAACCCTATTAACTGGTGAGTAATTTGATAAATAATTCCCAGAGGGAACTGGAATGTTTAAATTAAAAGAGCCATCTGTTTTGATTTCTGATTCAACTTTTAATAATGAATCCGAAAAAGGGAAACAAGAAGTATAGATTCTATCAAAATTACCACTAAAATTACTAACCTTTCCCGCAACCAATAAAGAACCATCATTTTCATTATCAATAGGATTTGAATCTTCACCACATCTAAGAAAGACTAATGAAATAATTGCAGTTAAGAATAAATATTTTTTCATAATGTTTAGCACCTAACGTAGTTGTGGCTAAAGCGTCCGCCGTAAAAATGGATATTTGAGACGCAACCAAAACGTATTTATTAAATAATTAATTTGCCAACTAATTTTACATTTGTAAAACTACCACGTAAGATTTACAATCAAAAACAAAAAAGACCGAGTGAAACGGCGGTCGCTTTTGAGCCACGGGTTATACCGATTGTAACACTCTTAAATTACTTTGCTAGTAAATCTAAAATTTTCTCTGAAACACCATCACTAGGTCGTTTTGGATAGTTTGAATAAATATTCCCTTCTTTATCAATTAATGTATAATGAGGATATGAAGAAATTTTATATGTATTAATTAACTTTTTTTCCCAATTATCATTTGCAAACAAATTTACTCCTTTCATATCTATTTTTTTTATTGCTTTTAGCCAATTATCTTCTGAACTAAAAAAACAAATATTAACTAAGTTAAAATTTTTACTTTCAAATTTCTTTACTAATTTTGCTTCGTAAGGAATTTCCATTAAGCATCCCTTACAACCTGGAAACCAAAAATTTAATAGTAAAACAGAGCCTTTAAAATCGGATAATGCTACAAAGTCCTTTTTATTATTCATAAGATAAAAGTAAGGAGCTTTTGCACCAGCCTTTAAAGTTAATTTGTCATTAAGAAATTTTTCTAAATAGTCAACATACTTTAAGTCTTTCTTTTCAAACTTCTGCTTTATAATGTTTTCTTTTGCTGTTTGATACATTCCTGTTTCTATAACAAATTTAGAAATTATAAATGTGTTAAATACATCTTTTACTTCTCCAGATAATAAACTATCCGATATTTCTAATAGTCTTGGAGCAATTATTTGTTTTCTTTCACTAATCTCCATCTTAAAAATAGTATCAGACAAAAATCTTTCAAAATATTGCCAAAGAAAATAATAATATTTAGAAGAAATTAATGCATCATCATTGTTTATTACAATATTATCAACAAAAATATAACCATTGGCTGTGATACTTTTCCCAATGTTATCCCATTTCCATGAATTAATATTATATGCTTTATGAAAAGCAGCTCCATAAATTATTTCGCTCCTCTGATAATTAATATACCAGGCGGGCAAATTCTCCTTGAGATTATAAGAATCGAAAAAATCCATTTCCTCAATAGTAATTGAGTCAATTGCATGTTGCAGTTTCATTATTGGTAATTTAGCTCTAACTAAATTTGAACATTTATCCCAAAAACTCTCTTTTAACAATGCCCTTCTATATATTTTATAATTGTTTATGGAAGATGATTTACCATCAAACCTTATGTTTTCTAGTAGATCGCTTGAATCGGATAAATCAATCGATACAAAAAGTGAGTCACCAGGAATTAGAAAAATGGGCAATCGAGAAATATTATTTACTGAAAGAAAAACTTCTGAAGGACTACTTATGTAATAGTTGAGAACATATTCACCATTTTCGTTTTTAGAAACTTTCTCGATTGTTTTATAGTTATTCATATAATCTGGAGATAAAAAAGGTGCATACCAACCTGAAATTGAATCGTTCTTCCCATTGTTAATAGGTTTAACAATTAATGTTGCAGGTTTATCAAATTGAAATGTGAAAAATTCTGGTTTGCTTTCCTGAGAACAAGATAGTATTGATAGTAAAATCAATGATATTATGAAAACATAAAAATTAGATTTCAATGAATTACCCCTTTTTGAACTCGGTATAACGGCGTGTTATGTTAAAACACAACACAAATGTTTAAAAAAACTATAAGATTTCCCTCTGTTTTCCTTAAATAAATAAAAACAGAATTTATTAAAAAAGTTAACTTCCAAGTGAACCCAAATAACGAAAAATAACATCCTAAATTTAATTTTTGATATCCTGTTATACGCTGTCTTAATGCAGCAATTTCGTGTTCATAATAAAGAGACCGGGCCGCAAACTTGCGCTACGCTTTTTAGCTTTCGCCTTAAGCACGCCGTTAGACGCGGTCACCGGTCGATATTGTTTTTTGGGTTCTCATTATTTATTAAACCTTATAACTTTTGTTATGCTGCTTTTACTGAATTAGTTCCGGTAAAATTTATTTTGTATTCTTCTTCTTTGTTTATTACTGCATATATTTTTGTCATTAGTTTACGGGCTACTGCTACTATTGCTTTCTGCTTACTCCCGCTCTTTTTGTAAACTCTCTCAAACTTATCTAGTAATGCTCCGTCTTTTCTTACGGCTATCCATGCCAGTTGTATTATTATTGTCCTAAGCTGTTTGTTTCCGTATAGTCCGCTTTTGCCCCTTATTACTTTTTCTCCGCTGCTCCTTTCAGATGGCGTCAATCCCAGATAATGATTTAGCTTTTCACCACTTTCAAATCTATCTTTTCTATCAAACAAATAAACCACTAACCTTACTGCACTTATTATTCCTATTCCATTTATCTTTTCTAAGGTTTTTATTCTTTTTCCTAAACTCTCATCTTCTCTTATCTGTTCTATTATTGTTTCGCTATCTTTTATTTGATTTATTACAAATTCATATTCCTTTATTAGATTACTAAACTTTCTGTTAAACAGTCTATTTTCAAACTTAAGTTCTTTTAACTTTTCTATAAGGGCATTATTCCATCTTTCCCATTTAAGAGGATGATTCTTTTGTTCAAGCATTGCTTTTATTTGTCTTAATATCTGACCTTTCCTCATCTTCTCTTTATCATATATTCTAAAAATGTATTTGTATTCTCTTGTTTTTTTATCCGGTACTTTTACTTCCTTTAATAGTTCTCTGGATAATTGGAAAGCTAATTTACGCGAATCTATTATATCGGTTTTTATTGAACTGCCATCTTTATAAATCCTATTTG
>JAADFW010000045.1:36191-38360 GCA_013152655.1 Chlorobiota bacterium | reverse complement strand
TGGCGGAATCATCCCCTTTCTCCTTAAAAATACGATTAAGATAACTCTCAAAAACCTCTTTTGCATTTTTAAGGTTTTGTTCGGCATTATTTCGGCTTTGCTCTATTGCCGAAAAGGCTTTGTCTAAAATATTTACTATGCGTTTTTGTTCGGGGAGTGGGGGGATGGGGATTTCAATTCTTCTCAAATCGTCATTATAAAGTCTTGAAATAGTTGCTCCTTTTGAAGGATTCCAATTACAAAAACCATAAAATTTGTATAGAAAATCATTTAACACTTTTTTTTCATCATTGTCAATCCAAACAATATTTGAATCTTGAAAATATGCAGGTTTACCATCATAAATTACACGTCTTCCAATTGTGCCAGAAGCAGATAAGAGGATGTCTCCTTTTTTTGGGAAAGAATATTTAGATTTGTAATCTTCATATATATTTTTTGAAATAAAAGCATTGGCTGTTTTTCCAAATGTGCCAATTTTATAAAAAGGAATATCGCCTGCTGCAGATGTTTGTTTTTTGAGAATTCTCTTACACATAGAAACCTTCCCAATCTCCCCCAATTTCATTATTTCCCAACCTTTCTTTAATTGATAATTGATAATTGATAATTGAAAGTTATTTTCATTGTCAATTGTCCATTTTCCATTGTCAACCGAACTATCCATTGATTTACTCATTTTCCATCACTTTTACAGGATTATCACTCAATAGAATTTTCATTTGTTGTATAGCAATTTGATTTAGCCTTTTAAGCCTTTCAGGTTGCGGAAGACCTTCGTTAATAAAAACTGCATTTAAGTTTTCAAGATTTACCAAGCAAACCAACTGTGAAACATTTGCATAATCTCTGATATTTCCTTTCTCTTTGGGATTCTCTTCTCTCCACTGTTTTGCGGTTTTTCCAAATAGTGCCATATTTAATACATCGGCTTCGTTGGCATAAACACAACTTATCTGCTTTTTATTTAAATTTTCAGGGATTAAGTTTTGTTTAACCGCATCGGTATGAATACGATAATTGATTTTTGTGAGTTGTCTTTTAATATTCCAATCCAACTCTTTTGCCTGTTCATTTTTTAGCCTTTGAAATTCTTTAATCAGGTAAAATTTAAATTCAACCGAAACCCACGAGGCAAATTCAAGAGCAATATCAATATGTGCGTAAGTTCCGCCATATCTGCCTGATTTTGACTGTAAACCTATGGCGTTGGTATTTTCAATCCATTTTTGTGGCGATAAAACAAAATGGTTAAATCCCGCTTCATTTCTAAACAGGTCGAATTCGACCTGTTTAAAATCAGGATTGTTCAATTTTTCCCATAAACCTAACAATTCGATTGTATTCTTATTTCTTAACCAATTTTTAATAATATCTCTTGGTGCATAAGGATTTTTATATTTCGCAATATCTGTAATGCTGACATAATCTTCATGTTGTGTTTTTGTAAAACTAACAACCACACCTTTTACTTCTATTTTTTTATCTTTTTTACTCATAGCATTTCCGAAATTGAGTTAATAACCGTAAGCGTGCTTTTATCCATTTTAGAGAATGCAAACCATTTTTTGCCGAGGTCTTTCAGGCTTGCTCCAAAATGATAAAGCTCTTTTTTGTCGAGTATTAAAAATCGGTCGTGGGCATTTTTAAACTCTTTTATTTTAACAGGCGGATATTGCTCATTATGTTTTTTTAAGTCCAATGCAAGTTGTTTTCCAATATTTTTGGTGAATATATGCACACTAACATCTTTTTTTCGCTTGCTTAAAAGTGTTAAAACGGTATCGTCAATATAATTATCGATTAATATAATTGAATTTTTTGCACTGCGTATTAAACCGGAAACAAATGTATAGGCATCAAAAACTTGCCCGTTAAAGAAAACACCTTGATTTGGTTTTATGGTTTTACTTTCAATAGCTTTGGATATATCGTTTACCTTGTATTTTAGTAATGACACATCAGTTTCTAACTCTTTAAATCTTTGATGAGTGATTTTTTCACTATTAATGGCAAATCCTTTATAAATATATTGTTTTAATACACTTGTAGCCCATATTCTAAATTGAGTTGCTCTGATTGAATTTACACGATAACCGACAGAAATAATAATATCTAGATTGTAATAATTTTGCTTTCGTTTTTTGCCGTCTTTGGCAACTTGTTCCA
>JAADFW010000045.1:32055-36186 GCA_013152655.1 Chlorobiota bacterium | reverse complement strand
ATGGAACATGTTGAAATTTTTAATAGTTCATTAGTTTTATAAATGTTACCTATGTGCTTTACGATTGCAGGTCTTTTAACATCAAAAAGCTTTGCTATATCTTCTGAGTTTAACCAGATAGTCTCTTTATCAATAGAAACTTTTAATTCTATTTCCCCACTTTGGTAGATAACTATGTTTTTATCGTCAGGCATTTTGTTTAATTAATAATTGTGAGTCGTTAATTGTTAATTTTTTGCGCATATACGGAATTGTGTACCCTGTTAACTCTACAACCTACCGATATAATGACATTAAGATTGTAATATTCGATATGTTTAATTTGAGTTTTTTCTTTAACAGCACTGTGTTGAGAGGTATGTGCAAAAAATGCACATACCTTTTCTCTTTGTAATTCACCTTCTTTAAAAATATTATTGATGTGTCGGCAAATAACACTTCTGTCACGACCAAATAGTGAGGCAATTTGTTCTTTATTAAGCCACACGGTTTCATCTTCAATTCTTACTTCAATATGTTGAGTAAGTTCTTTTGTCTGATATATTACAATTTCATTTTTCATAACATCTCCGAAATTGAGTTAATAATTTCAGCACTTTGTTTATCCAATTCAGCCATATCTTTCAGAATTTCTTTTGGCTCACGCAAAGGTGCTTCTTCGGGTGTGTTTGGGTTTTTAACCGATAAATCAAAAGTTTGCCGGTCTATGTTATTTATGTTTACCGTCCAGGAATTTTCGCTTTCCGCTTTTGTTTTTTGCAGTTCTACAAATTCGGCTAAATCCTTTTCGTTAAGCGGATTGGTTTTACCCAAGTTTCGGTCTAAGTTGAGTTGATAAAACCAGGTTTTTTGTGTTGGCTTTCCTTTTTCAAAAAACAGGACAACCGTTTTAACACCGGCACCGGTAAATGTTCCGCCCGGCAAGTCTAAAACAGTATGCAAATCGCAATTGGTTAAAAGTTCTTTTCTAAGAGCAATTGAGGCATTATCGGTATTGCTTAAAAATGTGTTTTTTATTATTACACCTGCTTTTCCGCCGGCTTTAAGTATTTTTATAAAATGTTGCAAAAACAGACTTGCTGTTTCGCCTGTTTTTATGGGGAAATTCTGTTGCACTTCGGCTCTCTCTTTTCCTCCAAAAGGGGGATTTGCCAAAACAATATTGTAGCGGTCTTTTTCTTGTATGTCAGAAAGGTTTTCGGCAAGCGTATTGGTGTGAATAATATTTGGGGCTTCAACACCGTGTAAAATCATATTCATAATGCCAATAATGTAGGCAAGCGATTTTTTCTCTTTTCCGTAAAAAGTCTTTTTTTGCAATGTCTCTACTTTGCTTGTAGATAAGCCTTTTTTATTGAGATATCTGAATGCTTCAACAAGGAAACCCGCCGAGCCAACTGCACCGTCATAAATGGTATTGCCAATTTTTGGGGCAACCACTTTAACTATGGTTTTAATTAATGGGCGAGGTGTGTAATACTCTCCACCGTTACGCCCTGCATTACCCATATTTTTAATTTTGCCCTCGTACAAATGGCTCATTTCGTGCTTTTCGGCGTGGGTTCTAAACCGCAGTTCGTCAATCAGGTTTACAACTTCCCGTAAATTATAACCGCTTTGTATTCTGTTTTTCAGTTCGCTGAAAATCTCACCTATCTTGTATTCAATGGTGTTGGCACTTTGGGCACTTCCTTTAAATTTTTTGAGGTAAGGAAAAAGTTCACTGTTTACAAAATCCACAAGGTCATCGCCTGTCATAGCGTTATGGTCAATTTTTCCGTTTTCCAGTTTTGGTGCCGCCCATGTTGTCCACTGAAATTGCGGTTCAATTATTTTATCGTAAGTTTTTCCCGATAAAAGTGCCGCTGTTTCCTTGTCTTTTTCTAAATCGTCAAGATATTTCAGAAACAAAATCCATGATGTTTGCTCAACATAATCGAGTTCACTTCCGCAACCTGCGTCTTTGTGAAGTATGTCGTCTATATTTTTGAAAGTTTGTTCGAACATATATTTATCTAATTTCTTTTAGTTTAATAATCTCTAAAAGTAAAAATTATCCCTGTGTAGTGGCTTTCTATTCCTGCCTTTTCTTGTAGCAAATTTGTTATTGTGCTCTTTTTTTCTGCTTGTGCTTGTTTTTTTTTATAATTACTTCACAGCTTCATCTTTAATTTTATATTCTAAAGGCGGTATTTTCCCTTGCAGGTTTGTAACAAAAAAATCCCATCGTTTACGAATAAAATATTTGTTATAATATAAGTCGCCATGGTTATCACCGGGGGTTATAATTAATTCAAAATCTTTATTGGCTTTTATTAAGGCATCCGATAAACGAAACGTTCCGGCAGGATTAACATTGTTATCCATATTGCCGTGTGCCAATAATAGCTTGCCTTTTATTTTTCCTGCATTTAAAATATTCGATTGCTCATTGTAAACATTGCTTACCGGATAGCCCATATATAACTCCGGCCACCAGGCTTTTGCAACTCTGTGGTCATGGTTTCCGGCTGACGAAACTGCTACTTTATAAAAATCAGGCCGCAAAATTAAAGCTCTTACCGCATCATAACCACCTGCCGAATGGCCATAAATTCCGACAGAGGCAGTATCAAAAGAAGGGTATTTCTGTGCTAACTCTTTAATAGCTTTTATATGATCCTCACAACCGATGTCACCAAGGTTTTTGTACGAAAAATCATGAAACTTTTTTGAACGGTATGCTGTCCCCAATCCATCAACCGTAATAACAATAAATCCTAATTCGGCTAAAGCTAAATCGTTGTTTATAATAGCCTGCTTAAATGATTTTGGTGTCCTAATTGTATGAGGCCCGCTATATGTAGCATCAATAATTGGATATTTCTTTGCAGAATCAAAATTTGAAGGCCGGTAAATTAAACCGTAAATATCGGTTGAGTCATCGCGTGCCTTAACTTTAAAAGGTTCAGCCGGCTTCCATCCCCAAGCAACCAAACTATCAATATTTGCAGTTGTTAAATTCATAATTATACGGTTGTCTTTTAACCTGTAAACAACCGCTTTTGTAGGCATGTCAACTCTTGAAAAAACATCAATTAAAAACTTCTTGTCAGATGATTTATAAATGATATGATTTGCGTAGTCTTTGGTAATTTTTTTTAATTCCTTCCCATAAAAACTAATTGAATAGAGATAAGTAAAATAAGGGTCGCCTGGTTCTAAGCCGGAAGCAGTAAAGTATATTTCCCCATTATACTCATCAACAAAAACAATTTTATGCACCATAAAATTGCCTTTAGTAATTTGCATTTTTTGTGTGCCTTTTCGCAAACTATACATGTAAATATGATTATACCCATCTTTTTCAGAAGTCCATATCAGTTGGTTTGTTGATTCTAAAAATAAATGTGAATGAATTAAAGGGTCGAGGTAAGTTGTTGCATTTTCTTGTATTATTAAATGAATTTCACCGGTTGAAGCATCAATTTCAACAAATTCTCTCTTTTTGTAACCCCTGTCATATTTTAGCAAAAATGCTTTTGTGCTGTTTTGTAGCCATTCTATAGAATAATTAAGAAATGGCGCATTCGGGCTGATTTTTAAATTAATTTGTTTTTGTAATTCAACATCAAACAATACGTATTCAATAGTTGTTAATAACGAATCGCCTGCCAGTGGCCTTTCGTAAGAATATAATTCAGAACGAAATCCTTTTTTAGGTGTGGTTTTTAATAAATAAAGCTTCTGTGCATTTGTGCGGTTATACCTCGGTACAATTAACTTTTTTGAATCAGGCGACCAATAAACTAAAATATCAGCTTGTTTTTTAATCGGATTACTTTCATTATTAATGGAATACCACGACAAGTTTGAACCATAATCGTATTTTTCAGTACCATCAAATGAAAGTTGCACGGTATCATTGGTTTCAATATTTTTTAGCCAAATATTATAATCTTGAATAAAAACTATCCATTTTTTATCTGGTGATTCTGATTCTGAACTACTTAACTTTTTTACTTGTGGTAGCTTATCAAGAATATTCTTTTTGTAATTGTATTTAAATTTAACAGAATCTACATAAAAAGTAATTTCATTGCTTTTAAGAAAAAAATTCAATTGATAAATGGGTAAATCGTAAGGATTAAT
>JAADFW010000045.1:0-32015 GCA_013152655.1 Chlorobiota bacterium | reverse complement strand
AGTTAGCAACAAGTGATTAAAAGCTAATTTTTTACTTCTTAAAGCTGGTTTCACTAAAAAGTATTCAATTCCTTTACCCGATTCGTTTTTAAACCAAAAGTTAGCTGTGTTCCCAATAAAATGAGGATAAAAATCTTCGTTGTAAACAATTTTTGAAACATTTCCGGCCATGAATTTCTCAGCACGTTGATATGTTTTGAGTATATCCTGACTAAAAGTGCTATAAGCAATAAAAAGAATTCCGAATAAAAAATATTTAGAATTTTTCATCGTATTTAGTCCATAAAAAGTCTCCCAGTTCCCAGGCTTTATTTACAGCCGTATTTCCCCATTTTAGTGTATAATCTGTTAGAAACTGTTTACGTTTGGCAACTGATTTAATTTTCTGTGCATTATCTTCAATGGTTTTTTGATTGTCAAAAAGTTCTTTTTGCATCGGATCCCAAACTTTTCTCACATCGTGGCGCATATCGCCCCAGCGCTGTGCAGTTAATGTTCCCAGTCGGTTAAAAGCCCACCAGGCAGATTCATGTGTAAAACCATTAATACGTCCCGGCGTTTTATATGATTTTGGCAAGTCAGTAGTTCCTGCATAAACCGGAATATAAACAGAAGTAGCAATATTGTCTTGTGCCAGCCAAGCCACACCGCCTATTTCATCAGGCAACCAGTCGCGTAGCTGAATAATAGTTCCATACATGGTGTACCAACGGGCAATGGTTCTTTCACCGAGAAAAGAAATATTTCCGGTTTTATGGTCTGTATAAAACCAATCGCCATTTACATTACTTATTTCAAGTTGGTCGTAAGGCATAAATGGGTTTGCCAGAGGTGAAATGATTGTTTTGCCATTTTTGTCGGTTGTTTTTATATTCCTGGTCATATCGTAAGGTGTGCCTTCGTAATAATCTTGAAAAAACTCAACCATTTTTGCTAAATCAATTTTTTCATCCGGTTTTATTGAAAAAGGATAGTTCTCAGCATTGGGGTCTAATTTTAGTGAAGGAGCTGCTAAGTCAAAAATACGCCATTCCCGCCTTCTTGATGCAAACGAAGTTCTGCTGTGTGGTGCATAAGCATAAGCAAACCTGAAAACTTCCTTGTCAGGATTCCACCATCCGCTATCTTTTGCAACGGTATAAATATTTTCAGAAGCCATGAAATAGTCAGGATTGTTTAAATCAATTTCCATTATTCTACTGGCATTTGCATTTACCGAAATATGATTGTCGGGAACACGTTGAGCCACCCAGATAGCTCCTTTTAAACCCTTTCCGGGGCCTACAATTTCAAAACTCCAGACTTCCTTCTTGTCTGCAATTGTAAGGCATTCGCCGTAATCGTTCCAACCATATTCTTTAGTTAACTCACCGGCCAGTTTAATGGCTTCGCGAGCTGTTGTGGTTCTTTCCAGCATTAACTGTACCAGGCGTTGACAATCAATTAATCCATTGTCGGATTGTAAAATATCACGGCCCCCGAAAGTAGATTCGCCAATACCTAACTGATGCTCATTCATACACGGATATGCTGTATTTATAAAACCATATGTTTTTTCAATTTGTGGTATTTCACCAATTTTTGTGTGTTTATAAGCAGGCATTGCTAACGAATCGGTTGCAGTGCGCTTATACATTGCTTCTTTAGTACCCGGTGCATAAGTTTTCGGAGGAACAACATCCATCCACGAACGTGTTCGGTGGCTATCGTCGGTATGTGAAGTCATAACCGAACCATCTGTAGAAGCCAGCTTGCCAACCATAATACTGGTACAACCTTCCGGCACTCCGCCTTTCCAGTCGCTTTTATCCTGTGCATTTATATAATTAATAATTAAACTAAAACTTATTAAGGCTAATAGTAATTTCTTCATAGTAAATATTTTTATGTTTTGAATTCTGAAGGCTAAAGATAGTAAAGTTTGGATTTTTTCATAACAACGAATTTTAAACATTCAACAAATCAGTAAAAACTAACAATTCGAAAGAAGACATCTTTTGACTACACTTTGCCTTGATTCATATGATAGCAAAAAATAAAATATACAATTAATTGCATAATGAGAATAGTAACATATAAAAAAGTTAAAGAATTTGTTGAAAAAGATTCAAACGTTTCAACTGCTTTATATGAATGGTATCATAAAGTAAAAAGAGCAAATTGGAATAATTTATTAGAATTAAAAAAAGAGTTTAATAATGTTGATTATATTGGAAATGAAAGGTATGTATTTAATATTAAAGGAAATCATTATCGCATTGTTTGTATAGTATTTTTTGCATCTAAAAAAGTATATATTCGATTTATAGGAGCTTATGCAGAATATGATAAAATAATTGCTAAAACAATATAAAAAATGAATAAAATTGCTAATAATAAGAATTATGAAGAAGCACTTGACAGAATAGAATTTCTTTTAACAAAAGTTGGAAATAATACAAGCATACATAATCCATTTTTTATTGAATTAGATGAATTATCGGATGAAGTTGCTAAATATGAAGAGATGAATTTTCCGGTGCCTAAACCTTCATTACGAGATGTAATTGAACTTCGTATGTTTGAAAGAAAACTAAATCAAAAAACTTTAGCTGAACTTCTTGGTACAAATTCAGCTTGTATAAGTGAATATATGAAAGGTAAAAGAGAAATAACTTTAAAAATTGCTAAAGCATTGTATCACAAATTAAATATTGATCCTGATATTATATTAAGTGTTTAAAAAATGTAATCAGGAATCTCAATATTTTTTTCCTTGCCAGGTATCTCTTTCTTCAAGCCGTTTTTCAATTTTACTTACTATTTCAAAATTTTTTAATCCCCATTTAGGAATTACTAATTGATTTATTGGTGATTCACTTGCAAAGCGTTCTACTATTATTGCCGGGTTTAAAAGCTCTAAAAAATCAATTACCAAATCAACATATTCGGTTATATTGTAAAACCGAAATTCTTCAGCATGTTCTAAATAATCGGAATACATACGGGTATTTTTGTTTATTTGCAACTGATGCAATTTTAAAGTGTGTACCTGTAATCTTGAAATTTTTTTGGCATGGTTTAAAATATCTTCTCTTGTTTCGCCCGGTAAACCCAAAATTAAATGGGCTCCTGTTTGAATATTAAACAATGCGGTTAGTTCAAAAGCTTTCTCTGCATCTTCGTAAGTATGGCAACGATTAATTTTTTCCAATGTTCTATTAACAGTTGATTCTACGCCATACTCAATTGCCACGTAATATTTTTGTGACAACTCGCGAATGTATTCCAGAATTTCTTCTGATATTGCATCGGGACGGGTTGAAATTACCAGGCCCGTTACCAGTGGATGTTGTAAAGCTTCCGTATATAAGCTTTTTAATATTGACAGAGAAGCATAAGTATTTGTAAACGACTGAAAATAAGCCAGATATTTTTGTCCTTTATATTTTTTGCTAAAAAAAGCAATGCCTTGATTAAGTTGTTGTGTTACAGATTTTTGAGGCTTAATATAAGATGGCCTGAAATTAGTATTATTACAGTAAGTGCAACCACTGCTTCCTTTGGTATTATCGCGGTTAGGACAAGTAAAGCCCGCATCAATAGAAATTTTTTGCACTCTTTCAGAAAATATCTTTTTTATATAATCGGAATAACTATTAAACCGTCTTTTGGTTCCCCATGGATAAAGCATAAAATTCTTCAGGTAATAATTATTAAAGCTTTCTGTAAAGAGTTTATATTGACAAAGTTACTCAGATAATTCAATTATCATTGCAGATTTTGGAGCAATAGAAAATTCGGATATATGATCAATTTGTTTTTTCATTATAATATCAAAACCTGTGGTATTGCCTTTAATTGCTTCATTATATCTTTCAGTTTTAATGGTTTGTTCCGAATCATTATTATTTAAAACAACCATTACTGTTTTATTTTGGTTATAACGGAAATAAACATAAATATTATTTTCAGGTAAAAATTGCATTAGTTTTCCTGTTGAAATAACCGCTGCATTTTTTCTCCAATTCAAAATATTCTGCAAATAATTAAAAGTCTCATTTTGTTCGTTGCTTCGCCCTTCAGCAACAAAGGCATTATTTTTGTCGTTTGGCCAACCTCCCGGAAAATCTTTTCGTATATAACCATGTCCTTCACTTTCACTACCACCCATGGCTAATTCTGTTCCATAATATATCATAGGAATTCCACGTGTTGTTAACAGAAAAGCAAGCCCCATTTTAAATTTATCCAAATTACCTCCAATAGATTGATAGAATCTGGTAAGGTCGTGATTATCAACAAAAATCAAATTGTTTTCAGGGTGGGCATATAAAAAGTCTTGTGCCAGAATATAATAGAGCCGGTTCATTCCTTCAGCCCAACCTTCATGTTCGTTTAAGGCAGAAGCAATGGCAAAACACAATGGGAAATCAGTTACCGACGGAATATTTGAATTATATCCATCGGTATTATTTGCATTTTTTTGCCAATAAGCTGTAAGTGCAATTTTTTGCAGCCATGCTTCACCAACAATATTAAAATTCGGATATTCATTAAAAATTTGCTTTGCCCAACCGGCAACAAAATCCTTGTCGGAATAAGGTTGTGTGTCGAGCCTTATTCCATCAATTCCCGCATATTCAATCCACCAAATAGTATTTTGTATTAAATATGTAGCTAAAAAAGGATTTTTGTGGTTTAAATCTGCCATTATTTGGTCGAACCACCCATTCAACATCAAATTTCTGTCATATTCAGAACCATGTGGGTCGAGTATGGCAGGAATACGATAATTAGTTCTTGTAAATTCCGGAAATTGATGAATCCAATCAGGAGACGGTAAGTCTTTAATTAACCAATTATTTGTATCGCAATGGTTTAAGACAATATCTATAATTACTTTTAAATTCTTATTATGGCATTCATTTACGAAGTGTTTATAATCTTTGTTTGTGCCAAATCGTGGGTCGGTTTTATAAAAATTTGTGGTTGCATAACCATGATAAGAATATTGCGGACGATTGTTTTCCTGAAAAGGATTAAGCCAAATGGCTGTAACACCAAGGTTTGAAATATAATCCAAATGATTTATAATTCCTTGCAAATCGCCGCCATGCCTGCCATCAGGGTTTTCTCTATCGGCTTTTTCCATCATTCCTTCAGGCGAATCATTTTTAATATTGCCATTTGAAAAACGGTCGGGCATAACTAAATAAATAACATCGCTGCTATTAAAGCCCACATGTTCATTAGCTGGCTTTTGCCGTTTTTTTAATTCATATTTGTAAGTTATTTTTTTGTTTGCTTTATTCGTAAAATCAATATTAAAAACCCCGGCTGACGCTTTTTTTGTGATAATTAAATCTAAAAAAAGGTAGTTAGGATTTTCAACCTTATTTATTTTTACCAGTTCAATGTTTTTATTTCTAATAGAAACTTCATAAGTTGAAATATTACGGGCATATACTAACAATTGCAATTTTGGATTATTCATATTCACCCACCAAAAAGCAGGTTCAATTTTAATTTTTTGCCCGAAAATATTAAAGGCAATTAAGAAAATAATGAGATATAAAAAAATGATTTTTATGATTCGTTGATTCATTTTTGCAGGATAGAATTAAGTAAACAAATTATTTATAGAACTCAAATATAGTAAATATAAGAGAACAAAGAATTTTAACAAAATTTTAATATTATATCATTCTATTTCAATTTATTAAACAATAATTTATGTAAATAAATAATTTGAATGTATAGTTTTTGTATAGTTTTTTTTAATGCAAACTCATTTTTTATGTTGTATCTTTATATCATTGAATATAATCGCATATAATTATCTTTAATATATAAAATGGAAGCTATTTTTATAAAAGGAACAACCGATACACCTGAGGTTAATCTTGATAAGAAAACAGGCGAGTTAATGTTAAAAGGAAGTTCTTTGCCGGAAGATGTAAAAGAATTCTATAATCCAATATTAAATTGGCTGGATGAATATTTTAATGAACCAAATGAACAAACTGATTTCATTTTTGAAATGGTTTATTTCAATACTGCATCTTCAAAAATGATACTTGATATCATGTTTAAATTAAAAGATGCTATTGAGGACGGAAAAAATGTTAAGGTTAGCTGGAATTATTTTGAAGATGATGAAGATATGCTGGAAGCAGGTGAGGATTTTGCTGATATTGTAGAAATGCCTATTGAAGTAAAATGTATTTATTCATCAACTGTGTAGCTTTAATCTGTTTGAATATAAAATATTATGAAAAGTATTTTTGTTGAACCTACATTTAAAACACCTGAAATTATTCTTGATAAGAATAATAATAAGTTTCTAATTGCAGGCCGTTCAATGCCGGAAGATGTAAAAGAATTTTATAATCCGTTAAAAGCCTGGTTAACTGATTATTTTGAAAACCCGAATAAAAATACTGAATTTACTTTTAACTTAATGTATTATAATACCGCGTCTTCAAAAATGATATTAGATATTATGTATTTGGTTAAAAATGGAATTGATGCCGGGCATAATGCTAAAGTTATATGGGAATATGCAGAAGATGACGAAGAGATGATGGAAGCAGGCGAAGATTTTGCCGATATGGTGAGTATTCCCGTTGAATTAAAATGTACGGAAATTAGTAGTTAAATTTGTATAAGTTGTTGGTAATTAAAGGTTCCGCTTAATTAGTGGAGCCTTTTTTTGTTTTGGGTTAATATCATGATAATTGATTGTAGTAATTTTGATATTATAGTGGATAATTTATTTGAATTTTATATCAAACAAATAATATTCAAGACACTCACCTTACATAAATTCTATATTCCCACGGATGCATTTTAAGTTCAAAATGATGGTTTATTTTTACTTTATCCAAAGTAAATAATTCATTATATACGCCACCAATATTTTCATTATTATCAATAACTACATTCTGTTCTTTATTACTAAGATTTAACAAAACCCAAACTTTATCATTATTATTTTGACGAATAAAAGAGTAAACATTTTCATTGTTTTTTACCGGTACTTTTATAAAACTACCACCATCTATTCCTGTCCGAAGAGCTTTGTTTTCATGTTTTAAATCAATTAATATTTTATAGAAATTTGTAAATCCGTTATCTGTCCAGTTAATGGTGTCTTTATCGAAAAATTTTAGTGCTTTTTTTGAGCCAACTTCCTGGCCGCTATATATCAATGGCATCCCATCTAAAGTAAAACAAAGTATAGAAAAAGTTTTTGCACCGTCACCATATCTTTCAAATACAGTTCCATTCCACGAATTTTCATCATGATTAGTTGTAAAATACATTCTGAAAGCCGAGGCCGGATATTTGGGTGTTTGTTCATTAAGCATAGTATCAATGGCAGAAACATTTTTTTCTCCTTTTGCTATTCCATTCATCACATGCAATAAATACCAGCCATAATCCATGTTAAATGCATTTTTCACTAATTCAGGCGATTCCCATTCTGCAAGCATAAAAACAGGTTTTATCTGCTCTAACCGAATTCTTGTTGAATCCCAAAAATCTGTCGGAACCATGCCTGCTACATCGCAGCGGTAACCATCAATATTTGTTTCGTTAATCCAATACTCTAACGATTGTGTCATATAATTGCGCAAGTCTTTATTGTCATAATTCAAATCAGCCACATCGGTCCAATCCGGAACAGGTGCTACTATTTGCCCTGTACTGTCATGTGTGTACCAGTCAGGGTGTTCAGTAATTAAATTATTATCCCATGCTGTATGATTGGCTACCCAATCTAAAATTACAAACATTCCCATTTTGTGAATTTCATTTACCAGCGATTTAAATTCATCCAGAGTACCAAATTCAGGATTAACAGCTCTGTAGTCCTTTACCGAATAATAACTGCCTTCGCTTCCTTTCCTGTTTTTTTCTCCAATAGGATTGACAGGCATTAACCAAAGTATATCAACACCAAGTTCTTTTAAACGGGGCAAATGCTTTTCAAAAGCTTTAAATGTTCCTTCAGGTGTATATTGCCTGATATTAACTTCATAAATTACTTTATTCTGCCAATTTACTCCATCCGTATTTGGTTTGGTTTTTTCTTTGTTATTGGCCTGATTGCACGATACAATTAAAAGCAAAAAGCTGATTAATATAATTGTTATTTTTTTCGATTTTAATAAAAACGGAGTGTTCATGTATTTAAAAAATTTAGATTAAGGTATTAATTATTGGTAATAATTTCGAATGAATTTGGAGCCAGTTCTACTTCAATTACTCCTTTATCAGCTGAAAATATTGAATTAAAATTGGCTTTTAAATGGCTTATATTTAACCAGTCAGGTATTTGTACTTTTACTTTTTTAGTTTCATCACTTTTGTTTAATAAAACAATACCATAAGTATTAAAATAGCTACGCAGAAAAACAAAAGTATTACTATCAGCTTGTAAAATTTTTGTATCGCCATAAATAAATTCCAGTTTTTGCCTTCTCAAATTAGTCAATCTTGAAACCGTATTTTTCAATTCTATTTCTTCGGGTTTTAAATTGTCAAAACGCATCATACGGCGGTTATCCGGGTCATTTCCACCGGTCATTCCTATTTCATCGCCATAATAAATTACCGGAATACCGGGAATTGTCATATTAAAAGCTTGCAGCATCGCCATTTTGTTATAAGCTACCGGGTTAGTAACCTGAATATTGCGTGTCCAGCCGGCTAATTTGGAATCTTCGTCAAATCGTACAGAGCCATCGGCATAAGCCATAAACCTTGCCCTGTCCTGGTTGCCTGAAATATAGCCCATTAAATTATGATATCCGTAGAATTTAAAAGCAGTTTGCAACCTGTCGGCAAGGCTTTGAAACGATTCTGTTTTACGAACAATAGAAGCTACAGCTGCATCGTATGTATTAAAATCAAACTGGCCATCTAACATTCCTGAGTTTAAATAACTTGAAATTAATTCCGGGCTGCCATAAGTTTCACCAATTTGATATATTATCTTGTTATTGGGCAAGTCAATCTGCTCTTTGATTTTTTTAGTTAGAGTACGCCAGAAAATAAGTGGAATATGTTTGGTGGCGTCGTGCCTGAAACCGTCTAAATTATATTCTTTTAACCAAAAAACAGCTGAATCGGAAAGCATGTTTGAAATATCAGGCCTTTTTAGATTAAGAGTAGGCAAAAAAGTATCGAACCAGGTAGTTAAACGATGCTCATCCCATTTTTCCGTATTTAATGTTCCATCAGGTAAATATAAGTTAGTTGCCCAATCTTTATGAGCTTTATAAAGTGGGTTATCTTCATGAACATGATGTGCAACAAAGTCTAACAAGATATTCATATTTGATTTATGCAAAGAGTTAACCAGCTCTTTTAATGTTGCAGGTGTTCCGTAACGGTAATCAATTTTTGTGAACGAAAGAGGCCAGTATCCATGATAGCCTGAAAACTTAGTATATGGCTTCGGGTTTTTGCCATAAGCTTTTTTCGGGTTTTGTATAATTGGCGAAATCCAAATGGTATTTACACCGAGGTTAGTAAAATAATCATCTTTTACTTTTTTTGTAATTCCCAATATATCGCCACCAAAATAATTAGCTTTTGGCAAAACATCAGGGTCGTCTAAAGGCTCGTCATTTGTACTGTCGGCATCATAAAACCGGTCAACCATAATATTATATATAATCATGGCTTCTTTATCGGTGCGTTTAATTTCTTTGGCAGAAGACAGCACTTTGCCATCTTCAAGCGGAATTAAAACATCATTTGAAATTCCATCACTATTTGCAGTCCATATTCTTATGAACGACCTTTCTTTAGAGATAGCAATTTGAGGAATTCTGACTTTTAAAATATCATCTTTTTTTGATATATATTTTTTGTCTAATTCAAAGTTTTGCCAGAATATTTTAAAAATATCGGGGTGGTTAATGGTCTTTATTTCAATGTTTTTCCCGTTAAAAGAATAGGTAAATAAATAAGGTTTATTATCGTCATTTAAATTTCCAACTTTAAGAAGTGAATTAAAACCGCCCATATTATTATCAACTGATTCCGGATTATTCGGATCGAGCATCCATTTCCCGTCTAAAACAATTTGATACTGATATTTTCCGGGTAAAAGATAAAAAGAGGTTTTCCAAATGCCGTTTTCATTTTCCAAAAAAGTATTGGCCGGGTTCCACGCATTTATTTCGCCGGCTAACTGTACTTTTTTATAGATTTTGCCCTTTGAATTGAATTCATAGTTGTACAATATTTTTTCAGAATCGATAATTAAGATTGAATATACCATATTATTAATCCAAACGCGCATGGTTGAAAGTTTTGGCAAATTAGTGCTTAATTTTTTCAACAAAAGGGTATCATTTGACTGATTTAATGAATACGAAAGATTACTATTAACCCGGATTGAATCAATTTTTTCGGGGTGAAGAAAAAAATCGGTTAAAATTACCTTTGTATTTTCAGGCTGTAGCTTTATTGGTGTCAGTAATCCAACTACTTCGGGCCTTAAAACTTTTTCAGGTGTATTATTAGTGCAAGAAACTGCTAATAACAGGCTTACTGATAAGTAAAAAAACTTACGCATTATTGTTGTTTTTATGTTTATTAATGTAAAATGCTAAGTTAAGCTGAAAATATTTTATTTAATTAATTAATCATCAAAATTATTTTGCTTTAACAACCTTATAATCCATATTTACAAATAAATCGGCACTTGGTTTTAAGGATTGAACTACCACATGTTCGCGTTCTAAAACATTCATACGATATTCGTTTTGTGGTTCTTTGCCGCGTTTTACCTGAGCCTTTTTTGTTTCATGGTAGGTTAATTCAATAAAAACTTTTAAATCAACCGGTTCGGTTTTTATGGCGTATAAACCGTCAATAATTAAAGTGTCAATTACACTAAAATCGGTAATAAGCGTATCAACCTGGTCGGTTACAATATCAATACAAGGCATGGTTGCTTTTTTGCCTTCCTTAAATTCCTTAATATTTCTGTTAATTGTATCCCAATCGTATTCAGAATAGCCAACACTTTCCATTCCATGTTCTATTCTCCATTTAGTTCGCTCAAGTGGCGGGATTTTATAATAATTGTCGATATGCAAAGGCTTTGCCCTTATGCCTTCGGCTTTTAATAATTTTGCCAGAACATGTGCAAGCTCAGTTTTTCCTGAACCCGATTCGCCTGAAATAGCAACTATATATTTGTGCTGCTGGCCGGCAGGCATAGCTTTTTTTTCAGCCATTACTCGTTTAAAAATATCTTTTGCAGCTAACTCGTGTTTTTCTGTAATTAAAAGTACATCACCTAACATTCTATTTTTGTTTAAAATTTTGTTTAATATTTTATTTTATTTATTGTATTTGGCTTTAGCTCATACGTTTTTTTGCCAACAATTACCTGAAGATTTTTATTTGCCACAGTTGTAATTATTATTCTATTCTTTGTAATATGAAATTCATATTTTTCATTTTTGAAATGAATAATAAATTCAATTTTTTGCCAATGCTTAGGCAACCTTGGATTAACCGAAAGAATTTCATCTCTGAAATCTACTCCTGCATAAGTATTTATAGCTATCATAACGGTACCTGCCATAACTCCCAAATGAATTCCTTCGCCGGTGGTTCCGCCTTGAATATCGTTAAAGTCGCTTGCCAGTGCATCCATATATAATTCCCAGCTTAACTTGTCATTCCCAATTACATTGGCTAATTGTGCATGAACCACTTTGCTTAATGTTGACCCGTGTGAGGTGCGATTTAAATAATATTTAAGATTTTTTTGTAAATAATCTTGTGGAAGTTTATAGCCCATATTTTTCAGAATTGTAGTAGCCTGGCTTTCAGGTAAATTATAAAAAGTCATTAAGGTATCGGCTTGTTTAGCAACTTTATAATTATCTGCCGATTTGCCTTCTGCTTTTAAAATCCTATCCATTCTGTGAATGTTGCTATATTTTTTTCTGTAAGCATCCCAGTCGAGTTCCAGCAAGTCAAAATATCCGTCATACTGGGAAATAATTCCTTTTTCAGAAATAATAATTCTTAGACTTTTTGAAACCTTAGCCCAAAATTGCAATTCTTCTTCTCTTAACTCAATTTTTGATAAAACATTCTCTTTAATATGTCCTTTTAATAAGCTAATAATATCAAATGCTTTTGATAACACCCACGAAACCATAATGTTAGTATAGGCATTGTCTTTTAATCCACCGGTTGATGAATCAGGGTATTTTTCGTGAAACTCATCAGGCCCCATCACATTTGCTATGGAAAATTGATTTTGAGAAGCTTTAAATTCAGCTTTACTTGCCCAAAATCTGGCTATTTCCAGAAACATTTCAGCACCATATTCATTTAAAAAGTGAATATCGTTGGTTGAGTTGAAATAATGCCATGTATTGTATGCAATAGCGAGGGAAACATGTCGTTGCAGTGAGCTGTAATCATCACCCCATTCACCTGATAGCGGATTTAAATGTACAATTTGGGTTTCTTCACGTCCATCGCTTCCACTTTGCCACGGAAACATTGCTCCGGGATAACCGTGTTCTTTAGCGTATTCGCGTGCTTTGTCAAGCCTGTTATAACGGTACATTAACATAGCTTTTGCCACATCGGGGAAATGCAAATTGTAAAAAGGAAGTATAAAAAGCTCGTCCCAGAAAATATGCCCGCGATATGCTTCACCATGCAAGCCTCTGGCCGTTGCACTGGCATCAATTTTCGCATTATGCGGCGACATAGAAACCATTAAATGATAAATATGCAACCGAAGAAGCTTTTGTGCTTTACGGTCTCCTTCAATTTTTAAATCAGCTTCATTCCATATTTTATTCCATTCTTGTTCGCTTTTTTCAACAATCTCGTTAAAATTACCTGAATTAATAATTTTTCTTTTAGCTTCCTGAAGCGGATATAGAGTATCATCTTTTTTTGAAGTATAGATAGCTACTATTTTTTCCAGTGAAATTGTTTCATTTTTAAAAGCGTCAATTTCAATTTCAGTAGTAACTGAGTTTTTTTCGGTATAGCACAAAACTGGTGATTGCCTGGGTTTCTCCTGATAGTAAATTTTTAATCTTGCTGCCTCGGCAATTTCAATTTCAGATTGTTTTGTTTTGGAAACTACCCATGAATAATTTTCTTCAAACCCTTGAGTAACCTCATTTAAATGATTTTGGCTTAATTGTCTGTATCGTTTAACACCGTTATTAATAACATTGCCATTTAAAATGCTTTTAAAGTTAATTTTTGCACTGTAGTTTAATGGTGTTACATTGTATTTAATAGCTGCCAGGTGTTGGTCTGACATACTAACTATTCTTTGCGATTCAATTTTTGTTTTATTTCCATTCTTATCTTTTACAACAAGCAAACGGGTTAATAATCCATTTTTAAGGTTCAAATTCCTTTTAAATTCAAGAATTTCAGTTTTATTAATATCAAACCATTCATCTGAATTAATCATAAAAGTTACAGGCAGCCAATTGGGACAATTCACAAAATCTTCATTTTCTACCATCCTGTCGCCAACTTTTGATTCCATGCGATTGTATAATCCGGCAATATAAGTTCCGGGATAATTGGTTTCAGAATCATCGTTTTCTTCCATAGCACCGCGTGTTCCGAAATAACCGTTTCCAACAGTTAATAGTGATTCTCTGGTTTTTTCTTTTGCGGTGTTATAATCAAAGTAGGCAACATTCCAGTTTGTTTGTTCAATCTTGTTTTTAAACCAGTCTTGTATTTTTTCAAAACCAAAATCAGCAATATCGGTTACCACAACATCGGCACCGTTAATTAATAATTCACGTTCATTTTCTTCGCGTGCAATGCCAAGTACCAATCCAAAATTTCCGTTCCTGCCTGCCTTAACACCTGAAACAGCATCTTCAACAACAACTGATTTATGATAAGCAACACCTAAATTATCAGCTGCTTGTGTAAATATATCGGCTTCAGGTTTTCCTTTTAACCCTAATTTGGCAGAAACTACGCCATCTACCCGGGTTTCAATTAAATCAAGCAGGTTAGCTGATTTCAACACATTTTCACAGTTTTTACTTGAAGAAGCAACTCCTATTTTAATGCCTTTTTCTTTCAAAGTTTTCATTAATAAAACCGTTGATTCAAAAACTTCAACTCCTTCTTTAGTCAATACAACATTAAAAGCATCGTTTTTACGATTTCCCAGCCCGCAAATGGTTTCTGTGTCAGGGCTATCTTCGGGATTTCCGTACGGAATATTAATTTTCCTCGATTTTAAGAAATCTTCTACGCCTTTGTATCTTGGTTTTCCATCAACAAAAGGCAGATAATCATTAGTATGCGTAAATTCGCGGAAAGGTTCATTATATTTCTGTTCTCTGAAAAGAAGGTATTCATCAAACATTTTTTTCCAAGCCCTGCTATGAACAGAAGCAGTTTTTGTAATAACTCCATCAAGGTCGAATATTACTCCATCAAATCCAAAATCGTTCATTTTTTAATATTCAATTTAATAGTACTAAAATATAACTTATAATTTACTCAACATTTAACCAGAAATATTCATAAGCTTTTAATTTTAAAACTCCATTTTCAGTAAAGTTTAAAGGTTGTTTCAGTAAATCTTTTTCTGGCAATTTAATTAGTTGTTTATTTAAATTAATAATAACTTCTTTGTCTGATAAGTTGTTAATAATCAATAGTTTAGTATTGTCATAAGTTCTGTAATATGCTAAAATTTCTTTTAAAAAATTGTCTTTTTCATCTTTCAGCTCAATCCATTCAATTTTTCCCCTGCCAAAATTTTTATACTTATTCCTGATTTTAATTTGATTGGTTAATTGTTGGTAAACCTGAGATTCAAAAGTATTTTTATTTGCCAGTTTTTTTCCAAGTTTCTCCCAGTTAATATGGCCGCGAACCAGAAATCGGGTATCGTCTTTTCCGATTAATTTTATCTGTTCGTGATAATAATTCTCATCGTTTGTTTTTCCAAATTCATCACCATAATAAATTACCGGAGTACCGGGTAAAGTAAGCATTACAGAATAGGCTAATCCTATTTTTTGTGGATTTCGTTCCATTAAGTCGGCCAAACGGGCTGAAATGCCTTCGCCAACCCTGAAATCCCATTTGGGATTTCGGCAATAGGTTTCATGAATATATTTTCGGTCTTCTTCGCTTACATAAACCAGTTCAAGGCTTAATTCATCGTGGCAACGTAAAAAAGTGAACCACTGGCTTCCATCAGGTATTTCAGGAGTTACATTAAGGCTTAACGTATGAATAATAGGTTCAGACGATTGTTTCCCAATGGCTTTAAACATTTGTGGCATAAGCGGGAAATGATAACCGGCATGACATTCATCTGAATTACCAAAATATTTTACCACTTCTTTAGGTTTTTGGCAAGCTTCGGCTAATAAAAGGGTATCTGGCTTAATATAATCTAAAACAGCACGAAAAAACTTGACAATTAAGTGAGTATTAGGCAAATTCTCACAATTTGTACCGTCTTCTTTCCATAAGTATGGAATGGCATCTGCCCTAAACCCGTCAACTCCTTGCTTGAGCCAAAAAAGCAAATTGCGGCTCATTTCAAGCAGTACTTGAGGATTTCGGTAGTTTAAGTCGGGCTGAAATTCAAAAAAACGATGAAAGTAATAGCAATCACCGTCTTTTTCCCAATTACTCGGACACATGCCTTTAAAAAGCAGGCGGGCTTCTTTATATTTATTTGTGTCTTTGTTCCAGATATAATAGTCGCGATAAGGATTATTATCAGATTTTCTGGATTCTTGAAACCATTTATGTTGGTCTGAAGTGTGATTAATGGCAACATCAAAAATTACCCTTATTCCTTTTTGTTTTGCTTTTGCAAGAAAATTTTTAAAAACTAACAGTTGTTCTTCTTCTGAACTATTCTCGTTTAAGCCTATTAAATTTTCTCTTATTTTTTTATAATTTCTAATATCGAAACCGGCATCGCGCATTGGCGAATCAAGAATAGGAAGTAGCCACAGGCAATTAACTCCTAAATTTGATAAATAATCTAATTTTTCTTCCAGCCCTTTAAAGCTTTGATTAAATAAATCGACATAAAGTGAATAAACAACAGCATCTTTATACCAGTCTGATTGTGTCGAATTTGATTTTACTTCATCTTTAACGCTTTCAATTTCCTGAAAAAAAACATTTAATTTATCAAGAGATTGGCCGGGATATAATTTTTGCCAGTAATTAGCAAGTATTTCTTTAGTATGTAACATTTTATATTAAAAATTTCGAGCTTTAATTAGAACAATTAATTGTCGTCTTTAACAAACAAAACTGTAACAGCTGCAATTAAAAAGCTTATTCCTCCAATTAAAAGTGCATATATAGCATGATCGTGAAACAGTGTTTTAACGAAAAATCCTAAAATACTGGCAGCAACAATTTGAGGAATTACAATAAAAAAGTTAAAAATTCCCATATAAATCCCCATTTTATTTGATGGCAAAGCACCGGTGAGAATGGCATACGGCATTGCCAACACACTAGCCCAAACCAAACCAACACCAATAAAAGGAATTAATAAAACAACCGGATTAGAAATAAAATAGATAGAAATAAAACTTAATCCCCCAACCAATAAGGCAATCATATGTGTAGTTTTTCTATTAGTAAGGCGTGCAAGAAGTATTAAAAGAAATGCAAAAACTGCTGCAAATCCATTGTAAACCCCAAAACAAATTCCAACCCAATTAGCACCTTCATTATAAATTGCTGAAGTAGTATCGGTTGTATGATATACATGTTCGGTTACTCCCGGTGTGGTATATATCCACATGGCAAACAAAGCAAACCATGAGAAAAACTGTACAAAAGAAAGTTGAACCATGGTTTTTGGCATATTATTTAAATCATTCACTATTTCGGTGAACCCATTATGTACTTTACTTTTTTGTAAGAACCAGGCAATTAATTCAAAAATTCCAAAACCAAATAAACCGAGTGAAAGGATATAAACTTCTTTTTCTACTTCAGTAAAATAAAGCACAGCAGTTAAGACAATTCCTAAAATAAGTAATACCAAACCGCTCTTTAAGCACTTTTTATTTGCTTTTTTGTGATTTTCAACTTCATTTGTATTGTCAATTCTATCAGATTTTGTCAACTCTTTCCCATCGAATTCGGCTAATTCTGTGGGTGAATATTCTTTTGTTCGGAAAACAGTCCAGATAACTGCGAGTAAAAATACAGCCCCGCCAATATAGAAAGAGTATTTCACTGAAGGAGGAATAATTCCTTCAGGCGCAGTATTCGCAAAACCAAGCCATTTAGTCATTACCCACGGTAAAACCGATGCAATAACAGCACCTGTGCCAATAAAAAAACTTTGCATGGCAAAACCCTGTGTCCGTTGTTCAGAAGGTAACATGTCTCCGACAAAAGCACGAAAAGGTTCCATTGAGATGTTTATAGAAGCATCCATTATCCAAAGCATTCCAACACCAATCCATAATGTCGGAGAATTTGGCATAATAAACAAGGCAATGGTTGCTAAAATGGCGCCAACTAAAAAATAAGGCCTTCTTCTTCCTAATCTTCCCCATGTTTTATCACTATAATGGCCAATAATAGGTTGTATTAATAGGCCCGTTACCGGTGCAGCAAGCCAAAAAAGCGATAAATCTTCTACTTGTCCGCCAAGAGTTTGAAATATACGGCTAACGTTGGCATTTTGAAGTGCAAATCCGAATTGAATGCCGAGAAATCCGAAACTCATGTTCCATATTTGCCAAAAGCTAAGATGTGGTTTAGTCTTCATAATATTTTAGATATATTCTTATTGATAGTGAACATTAAATAATTCAAATTTAACATAAATGTTTTATGAAATGCAAACCTTTTGATTAATAGAACCCTTATAATACAAGGGAATAACAGGGAAAGTATTGTTTCAAACGATTGCGAAAAAAAACAAAAAAAATTATTTTTTTTCGATTACGGTTGAATCTCGAATGATTAATTTAGTTTTTAATACTTTTAACTGAGGTTCTTCGGCTTTTTCATCTGTAGAATTTAACCTGTTAAAAAGAAGCTCTGTAGCTAATTTTCCCATTTCATATCCTGGTTGGGAAACTGTTGTTAATGCAGGATCAGAAATTTGCGAATAAAAACTATTGCCAAATCCAATTACAGCAACATCGTCAGGTATTTTTAAACCTTTATCTTTAATAATTTTCATTGCACCAATGGCTGTTAAGTCATTTGCTGCAAAAATGGCATCCGGAATATTTTTTGTTTTGAATAATTGCTCGGTTAATTCAAGTGCTTTTTTATAACTATCGCAATCAAAAATCATTTCTTTATCCACCGGAATTTTATAATCTTGTAAGGCATGTACATAACCGTTTTGGCGGTTCATACCAATTAACCTGTTTTGCGGGCCTGCAAAATGAGCAATTTTCTTTTTCCCAATATTTATTAAATGTTCAACTGCTTTATAAGCACCATCGTGGTCGTCAACAATTACCTTATCACTTTTAACATTGTGCATCATCCGGTCGAAAAATACGATGGGAACACCTTGATTAATTAAATCCTGAAAATGAGTGGAGTCGGATGTTTCTTTAGTTATAGCTACTAATAAGCCATCTATTCTACTGGAGAGTAATGCATAAGCATTTTCAACCTCTTGTTGATAAACTTCATTAGATTGACATACCATTACCTGATACTCTTGTTCGTGTGCTATTTTTTCAATACCGCTAATTATAGTTGAAAAGAAATAATGAACCATTTCAGGAATAATTACACCAATAATTTTCGATTTTTTATTTCGCAAACTTAAAGCTATGGCGTTAGGCCGGTAATGAAGTTTAGCTGCAAGTTCGGAAACAACTTTTTTAGTTTTTTTGCTTATATCAGGATGATCTTTTAAGGCACGTGAAACAGTTGAAGGAGATATTCCGAGTTGTTTGGCAATATCTTTAATAGTGTATCTTCCGCTTTCCATTGGTAGTCAATAATTTGATAATTGTCATTAATGTTAGTAATGTAAGTAATTTTTAGAAGATTACAAAATATGTAGTTGTAATACGAAATTAGTGGTTTATGATTCGAAAAGTATTGACAATAATTTATATTTATTGACAATTATCCATAATATAATATATGTAAACTAAAATAGCTAATTTGTTAATCAGGCTTAATGATAATAATTCAATATACAGAAAATCAATATTTTAAGACGCTGCTTTAAAATATAATATAACATATCATTTATTAATTAGTATAGTATAAATTGACATAAAAAAAGCAAACGTTTGCATAGATTTTTTAGCTGTTTTTAATGGTTTCCAAACTTTTATATTAAATTTTAACTTAGTTTTGAATAACAGGTCTGCTAATTTTTGCTTAAATTAGCTTATGCCTTAAAAAATTATTATTAACTAAATTACAATTCATGATGAAAAAACTACTTTACTTAATGTTTTTTGCCATGCTTCTCTCATTTCAGGGAATGAGTCAATGCGGGCAAGTTAGTCTAATTGGTGAATTCAATGGTTGGAACGGCGATTTAATGATGACCCGTGACATGGAAAACCCAGATCAATTCACTGCAATGTTAACCCTGAAAGCTTCTGACGATACCGATACAAATGGTGTTGTTGAAATGAAATTTCGTGAAAACCAGGATTGGGCAGTAAATTGGGGAGATTCAGTTTTCCCATCTGGAACAGCTATTCAGAATGGAACAAACATTCCAGTTCCTGTTGGAAGCTATGTCGTAACATTTAACTGTTCAACAGGTGCTTATAATTTTGAAGCCACATGTGGTGAAATTGGACTTATTGGCGAATTTAACGGTTGGTCTGAAGATTACTGGATGACAAGAGATGAAAGCGATCCTGATATGTGGACTGCTTACATTACTTTTTCTGCTGACGATGATACAGATACCAGCGGTTTTGTAGAAGCTAAATTCAGAGAAAATTCTGATTGGTCAGTAAACTGGGGTGGCGATGTATTCCCTGCTGATACTGGTTATCAGAATGGGCCAAACATCCAAATTCCTCTTGGCAACTATTTTGTAACTTTCAATTGCGCTACCGGTATGTACGATTTTCAATCAACATGTGGCGAAATTGGACTTATTGGTGAATTTAACGGTTGGTCAGAAGATTATTGGATGACAAGAGATGCTGATGATCCTGATTTATGGACAGTTATTTTAACTTTAAATGCTGATATGGACGCCAGTGATCCTGCTGACGGTTTTATTGAATTAAAATTCAGACAAAACTCTGATTGGAGTACAAATTGGGGTGGCGATGTATTCCCTGCTGATACCGGTTATCAGGATGGGCCAAATATAATGGTTCCTCTCGATGCAAGTGGTATTACAACAGATTACGTGGTTACTTTTAATTGTGCAACCGGAATGTATAACTTTGTTTCTACTACAGGGCAAATAAGTATGATTGGCGCATTTAACGGTTGGAATGGCGATGTTAATATGACCAGAGATGCTAATGATCCAAGCTCATGGACATTAACCCGTTCATGGTTTGAAGATTCAGAAGTTAAGTTTCGTGAAAATGCTGACTGGTCAGTAAATTGGGGTTCTTCTGCTTTTCCTTCCGGAACTGGAGAGTTAGGAAGCAGTACAAATATTCCATTAACAGCCGGTGTTTACGATGTTACTTTTAATACTTCAACATTAGCATACAATTTTACTACTAATAGCGATGCTTGCGGAGAAATTGGCATGGTTGGCGATTTTAACAACTGGGGCGTTTCAGATAATACTGATGATCCTCCAACAGATGTTAACCTGATACGAGATCCTATGTATCCAAGTCAATTCAGCTTAACTTATAACTTTACAAGTAGTACCGATTTACTTTTCAGAGAAGATGCAGATGCACTATTTGAAAATGTTTGGGGTGGTACTTTCCCATCAGGACAAGGTGTACAGGGTACTGACCAGTATATTGCAGTTCCGGGTGGTAAATATAAAATTACATTTAATTGTAAATCAAAAGATTTCAGTTTTACAAGACTTGGAAGCTCTGTTTTTGCCCCTAAAGTTTTTGCCATGAGTGTTGACGGCCAGTTAAATGAAAGCGATTGGGACATTAGCCAGCCTGTTTCACAGGTGGTTGACGGAACTGCCGGTACTGATTTAAATGATGTAATGTTTGGTTTAACTTATAATGCCGAGTATTTATATGTAGGTGTTAAAGTTACAGATGCTACCATTAATTCAGGCGATGTTGTTGAAATTTTTGTTGATGGAAATAAAAACGGTGGCGATTATGATGCTTCTGATGTTTATTTAAAAGTTACCAGCGACGGTACAGCTACAATTGTAAACGGCCCGGCAGCTATTGAAACAGGAGTGTCAGCCGGTTCAGGTGCTTATTATGTAGAAGCCGGCATTAAATGGGCTGATTTAGGAGTTACTCCTGAAGAAGGCGGACAAATTGGATTTGATATTATGGTTGGTGATGATGATGACGGAAGTGGTGTTGCTTATACAATGGCATGGAATGGCGGCCTTCAGGATTATGATGGTACTTCAGGATTTGGTGATGCTTCCTTAGGTGGATTATCTTGTGGAAACATTAGTCTTTTCAATAGCACTATTAATGATGTAATGCTTAGAAATCCAACTGATCTTCCAACAACATATGTTGCTACATATGATGTACTTGAAGATTTTAACGTAGTTTTCAGAAAAGACAGACAAAGTACTGTAGCATGGGGTGGAACAGGATTCCCAAGCGGAACAGCTACTGTTGGTGGTTCAGAAATAGCCGTACCTACAGGAAGATACCGGATAACTTTTGATTGTTTAACAGGTGATTATTCATTTGTTGACGAACCGGCAGGTGATAGTACTGCTTATGCAACTTATACTGCTGATACTGCTACTATTGACGGTGATTTAAGTGAATATAGCCTTGATTACGGTATGGATGCAGGTGTTGTTGCCGGAACAGGCCCTGATAATAATACAGTTACCTGGGGAACTCTTTGGGATGGTGATTATCTTTATATAGGAGTTAAAGTAATTGATGCAGTTGTTGAAGGAAGTGGAAACCCATGGGATAATGATGCAATTGAAATGTACATTGACGGAAACCATGACCAGGATGGAACTTATGATGGTGATTTTGACACACAACTAATTATGGATTTTGCTGATCAATCAACATTATGGATTAAAGCTGACGGTGTTCAGTTAACTGATTATAGTTCAAACTGGACTGCCACTGCAGACGGTTATAATATTGAATTGAAACTTGGTTGGGGCGATTTTAGTTTCTTACCTGGTAAAGGCCGTACTATTGGCTGGAGTATCGGAAATAACGATAGCGACAATGGTATTGGACGTGATTATCAAACTATGTGGTACGGAACAGGAAGTAACTGGAGTAATACCGATGATTTAGGCGACCTTGAATTAAGTGGAGGCCCTTACTATACAGTTGGTGTTAAAGAAGTTAACAATAGCACTTTAAGTAATAATTTCAGGCTTTATCCTAACCCGTCAAATGGTGAAGTATTCTTAAAATCGTTAAGCAATAATATAAATGGCAATGTTAATATCAGCATTTCAGATATTACTGGCAGAACGGTTATGAATCAGACTGTTAATGTACAAGCAGGAAGCTTAGTACAATTAAATACAAACAATCTTTCTTCCGGTATTTATATCATTAACGTAATAAGTAATGGTAAACGAGATACCCAAAAGTTAGTAATTGAATAGGTATATTTAAGTTGATTAATTGGAAAACTGCCCGGAATATTTCGGGCAGTTTTTTTTATTAAGCGTAAATTCTATATTTTCCCTATGCTTTCAGGCTTTCAATTCGGAAAAGCCTTCGGTTTTGTAAAGCCTTTTTGATTTTTAATTATTTTGGCACATAAATAACTTTCGAAAGTAGATATAGCGTGCGTAGAGAATTAGTGAATATTTCTTACTTTTCGTTATATACAATATATAGCAGGGTTTGGCCAACTGCTTTTAAAGTATATTTATCAATATTACTCATGTTGTCGTTTTCAGTATGCCAGTATGCACCAAAATGAGTTTCTGTTGTCGGGTCGTATTGTATAATATCAATACTAGGTATTTGAGCAATGGTATTAAGATAATAATGATCGTCGGTAATTGATCCGGTTTGAGTATAGTCGAAGAAATTTGAATAACCGAGTTTAGTACCTGCTCCCCATACTTTATCTACTAACCAGGGAGCATAATTCATTGAAAATCCTTCGCGGGTAAAAATAGCATTTGGTGCTCCTACCATATCCAAAAGAATACCATATTTTGCAGAATAATTTTTACGATGTTTGTTTTTTGACCAATATTGAGAACCCAAACACCAGGCATCTGGTTTATAAGGCAAATCTTTATGATCGGGTGACCCATAATCTTCAGCATCGAAAAAAATAATATCAACACCAATTGTTGGAGGATTTTGCTTGAATAGCCTGGCTATTTCCAATAAAATACCTACACCACTAGCACCATCATTAGCACCTAATATTGGGTTGTCTCTAAGTTCAGGATGTTCAGAATGGTCAGAAAAAGGACGGGAATCCCAATGAGAAGTTAATATAATTCGGTTTTTATTTGCAGGGTTATATTGCCCTATTATATTTTTAATGTTTAACGATTTATTATCAAAGGATTTAACTGTTGCTTTTTGTACAATAACTTCGGCGTTATATGACTTTAATTTTTTTACTAAATAGTCAGCACATTTTTCATGAGCTCTTGTATTGGGTACTCTCGGCCCAAAATCTACTTGTTGTTTTACAAAATTATAGGCAGAATCAGGATTCAATTGTGGAACTGTAATTCTTGGTGCCGGTTTAATAT
This sequence comes from Chlorobiota bacterium, assembly GCA_013152655.1. Taxonomy (GTDB): domain Bacteria; phylum Bacteroidota; class Bacteroidia; order Bacteroidales; family B39-G9; genus JAADFW01. The sequence goes on along the minus strand of JAADFW010000045.1, from coordinate 8,137 downwards.
ATTTTGTTTCTTTTTTGTTGGTAGTGGGTTTACAAGAAAATAATAGTACAAGTGAAACAAAAATATAAGCTAAATTTTTCATTATTAATTATTTATAGATATTGTGGAGGATTGTTTTATTTGTTTTTTTATGTTTGTATGAACTAAAATTTATCACAATAAAGTATAGTATTAATGCTATAAATTTTATTACTTAGCTATAGAATTACTAATTTTATCAGATATAGTTAGTTTCAAATTATCAAAATATTAATCCGATAATTCCCATTCATAACCATCCTTTTTATCTTTTATCTCAAACCCAAGTTCTAATAGCTTATTTCTTATATTATCAGCCATTTGAAAGTCTTTTTTTGCTTTTGCTTCCATTCTTAAATCAAGCAATAAATCAACAACCTTATGGTAAACTTTATTGTCTGTTTGACTGATTTCAGATTTTTCAAATCCAAGAACATCAATAACAAATGTTTTATAAATACTTTTCAGTTTATTTAAATCATCTTTGTTAATTTGCTCTTTCCCACTAAGTAAGGAATTAATGATTTTGACACCGTCAAAAAGGTGAGCAATTAAAACCGGGCTGTTCAAATCATCATTCAAAGCTTCATAACATTTATTTTCAAGCTTACTTATACTAACTGAAGACTGATTGCCTGCTTTTATTTTCGACAAAGAGTCAAAGGCAGTCCAAAGCCTTTGTAAGCCCTTTTCTGCTGCCTGCAAAGCTTCGTTTGAAAAATCCACCGTACTTCTGTAATGTGCTTGTAATATAAAAAATCTGATGGTTAAGGGGGCATAAGGCTTTTCTAACAATTTATGTTCCCCTGTAAAAAACTGGTTTAATGAAATAGCATTTCCTAACGATTTACCCATTTTTTTCCCATTAATGGTAATCATATTATTGTGCATCCAATATTTAACCGATTCTTTACCATTGGCAATCTTTGTTTGTGCTATTTCACATTCGTGATGTGGAAATAAAAGGTCCATGCCACCACCGTGAATATCAAATTCTTCGCCAAGATATTTAGTACTCATAACCGAGCATTCCAGATGCCAGCCGGGAAACCCGTCAGACCATTTTGAAGGCCATCGCATAATATGTTCAGGATTGGCCTTTTTCCATAAAGCAAAATCAAAAGGATTTTTTTTCTCCTCTTGTCCTTCCAGTTCGCGTGTGGTACTTAACAAATCTTCAATATTTCTTCCTGATAATTTACCGTAATTGTTTGTTTTGTTATATTTTTCAACATCAAAATAAACCGAGCCATTACTTTCATAAGCATAACCTTTACGGAAAATAGATTCAACCATTTGTTGCTGTTCCATAATATGAGCAGAAGCATGAGGTTCAATACTTGGAGAAAGCACATTCAGTTTTTTCATGTTATCATGGTACATATTAGTGTAGTACTGAACTATTTCCATAGGCTCCAATTCTTCTAAACGTGCTTTTTTAGCAATTTTGTCTTCTCCGGCATCAGCATCATTTTCAAGATGTCCGACATCTGTAATATTTCTTACATAGCGAATTTTGTAACCTAAATGACTTAAATAGCGAAAAAGTAAGTCAAAAGTAATAGCAGGGCGAGCATGCCCCAAATGTGTTTCACCATATACTGTCGGGCCACAAACATATAATCCGACATTAGGTGGATTAATTGGAATAAAAAGTTCTTTTTTACGACTTAATGTATTGTATATAACCAATTTGTTTTCCATAGACTTGTTCTGTTTTTTCAGGGGACAAAATTAGCAATTTAAAGTAATAAAACGGCATTATTTTTTATGTTCGGCAACGGGTATGAAATGTTGATATAATGTTTTTTATCCACCGAATTTTGCAGGGTGTTTATCTTCAAAGTCAGTTGCATCCTGAAAAGCTTTTGCAACCCTTAAAATGGTTGCTTCATCGTATAAATTTCCAATTATTGTAATGCTCACAGGTGAGCCGTTCTTTTTAAACCCATTAGGAAAAACCACTGCCGGATGTCCTGAAAGATTAGTCATAAGCAACTGATTCCCTCCAAAACTGGGACAGATAATTGCATTAAAATTCTTCATTATACTATCCATTTCTTCTATTAAGCGATACCGGATTCTGTTTGCATTAATATATTCAACAGCCGGAATAAACCGGGCTTCACGAAAAACATTTGGCCATGCATTTTTTATTTGTCTTACCAGTACATCATCCTTATTGGTAATTGTAAGCTGGTCAAAAGCTGCTGCAGCTTCTGCATTTAAAATTAACGCCAGCGAATTTACGGGAATATCAGAAGGTAATTCAGCAGGAATTAGTTCAAATCCTAATTTACGAAATACATCAAGTGTTGCCTGTTCAGCTAATGTGTCAGCACCTTTTTCTCCGAAAAAATTCTTCAGATATCCTATTTTTAATTTTGAAATATCTTCTCTGGCATTGTAATTAAATGGAACATTAAGTAAAGTACGGTCAATATTATCGGTGCCACGAATGGTTTCAAAAACCAAAGCACAGTCGTTGGCATTTCTGCAAATAGGCCCTATTTTGTCCATGCTCCAGCTTAAAGCCATGGCTCCGGTACGACTTACACGCCCGTAAGTTGGCCTAAGCCCGGTAGCTCCACATCTGGTAGAAGGAGAAACAATAGAACCCCACGTTTCAGAGCCAATTGAAAATGCAACTAATCCGGCAGAAGTTGCAGATGCAGGCCCGGCAGACGAACCACTTGAACCTTCACTTAAATTCCACGGATTGAGTGTTTTGCCACCAAACCAAACATCGCCCCAGGCTAAGGCACCAAGGCTTAATTTGCCCAACAAAACAGCTCCTGCTTCTTCCAGCTTTTTTACTACAGTTGCTGTTTGATTAATTTGCTGTTCTTTATGTGCATTTGAACCCCAGGTAGTCTTGTAGCCTTTTACTGCCAACAAATCTTTTACTCCAAAAGGAATACCATGCAACGGGCCACGGTATTTTCCTTCTGCTATTTCTTTATCGGCTTGTTTTGCTTGTGCAATGGCTAAATCTTCTGTAACGGTAATAAAACAAAGCAATTGACTGTTATATTTTTTTATCCGGTTAAGATATATCCGGGTTAACTCTTCTGAAGTAATTTGTTTGGTTTTTATAAGTACTGATAAATCGGAAATACTGTAAAAAGCTAATTCTTCCTTGTTCTTGGGCATTTTAACTTTTTTTGGAAATCCAAAATCAATCGTTTTCTGTTCTTTTTCAAATTTATAATCAGGAGGAACCGGATTAAAGTTGAAAGCCGGGGGTACGGAATTATCCAGTTTGTAATTTCTTATTTTTTCATAATCCTGTGTAAGGTTTTGAACGCCATCAAGCAACGAATCAATTTCAGAAGTTGAAAAATTGAGGCCAATTACTTTTTCTGCTGAAAGAATTATATTGCGGGTAAGTTTACTTTCTTTTATAAATGAGACGCTTACCAGAATAAAAGCAATTATAATAAGTGAGATACTAAATGTTGAATATTTTTTCATGAGCTGAAAATTTGAAAGTTAAAAAATTGATAGTGAGTTTGAGTATGAATTTTAATGCTTGAGTGTGCATACAGGTTTGTTATTTAATGAGTGTAAAGAATTTTATATTGAAAATTTCAGGAATATATTTTAATACATATTAAAACAAATAAAAGTTCAAATACAACAAATAATAAATGTAAGTAGTCAAATAATAAAATACAAATAATATACCTGTCAAACTATTTACTTTAGTTTTCGAATTTAAACTAAAATATTAAAATTATGAAAATCAAGCATTTTATTTCCGGTTTAACTTTTATAGTTGTTACACTATTGTTATGTATTAATTACAATCAGGTGTATGCCGGCACAGGCAATCCACAAGAAGTACAATATATTGCCATTCATTTTGGTAATCCTGATATGGCAACTGTTATTGACAAAACAGAGTTTCCGGCTTTTAATTATTATGTTGCCGATGGCAATGTTTATTCTTATTATGAACGAGTAAAAATGATGAAAAATCCAAAGTTTTTAAAGGGCTATTATGGTGAAGTACCTGAAAAAATGGGATTTGGAGCAAATGCAGTTGCAGAAAAAAATAAATTATTCCCTTATGAAAACGGATGTATTTATGTAGTTGACCCCAATGGTGTAATTTATTATCAACTTGATAACGCCGGCAGTTATGTAAAAACAAACTCAAATTACCCGGATGCTTACGATAAAGTTTATAATGAACTTAAAAGTGCAGTGAAAAATTTAAGAAAAGGGAAAGTAGCTAAAGTTGCAAAAAAACAGGAATATTTAAAATCAACGCCTATTGGAGAATTAGCACCTTTTAAAGATAAAATTGACAAATCGCAAGAGGGTATTAAAGGTTGGAATATTCCTGATTTAAAAATTAAAACTGCTGAAGGCACAGAAACAACTTTGGCTGATGTTTGTAAGGGTAAAACTACGGTTTTGGTATTTTATTCATTAAATGGCATTAAGCGTAAAATTGTTCAAAATGATGGTACAATAAAAGAAATTGAAGGAGAAAAACTCATTAATACTAAAACTTACGCAGGAAACGCCGAAGAAAAAATTATGAATGCGGCTACTCCGAAGGATTTTTTCAAGCAATCGGCTAAAATGGCAACTACAGGAACTACTATTGGCAATTTTATTAACTCGGAAGAAGAACTTGATGATGCTAAGAAGGCGGCATTGTATAAAGAAAAAACCGAACTGTTAAGGTTAGTTAGCAATTTAGCTGGAAATTTGAAGTAGAAGAGTAGAAAGAGTGAAAAGATTTTTTTAGTAAGAATAAAGTTTAAGGTTAATGGAAAGTTTGTATGTTAACCCGGGAAATGCATGCATTTCCCGGGTTAATTAATTAAATGGTTTCAGCTTTTTTACATTCCGGTTCTTTGTTGTTATAAGTTAAAAAGCAGGTATAGACTTGAGTATAAGTTTAGTTTTACTACTAATCTTTATAATAAATTCTTTTTACCCTTTGCGAAATACCGGTAAGAATTTCATACGGAATGGTTTTAATTTTATCGGCCAGTTCAATAATTGTATTGTTATTTCCAAAAATGATAACTTCATCTCCTTCATTTGCTTCAACTCCGGTTAGGTTAATCATACACATATCCATACAAATATTCCCTACGGTAGATGCCCGTTTATTATTGACAATTACCTGCCAGTTTCCGTTACCGGCTAAGCGGCTTAAGCCATCGGCATAGCCAATAGGAATTATTCCAATTTTAGAGTTAACAGTAACTTTTCCTTTACGGTTGTAGCCTATTGTGTCATTTTTTGGTATGGTTTTAATTTGCGAAATATTGGTTTTAAAAGTACTTATGTTTTGCAATAATGCCTGATTATTAGGGCTAATGCCATAAAGCCCTATACCCAAACGCACCATTTCCATTTGCATTTCAGGAAAACGTTCAATGCCTGACGAGTTTAAAATGTGCCTGTCAACCTTATAGTTTAGCGAATTAATAATTTTATCGGACATGCTTTTAAAAAGAGCAAACTGTTTTTGAGAAAAACTATCATGTATCTGTTCTTCGCTTGCTACAAGATGCGAGAAAATAGATTTTACTTTTAAATCAGGCGATTTTATAACTTGTATTAGTTTATCAATTTCATTTTCCATAAATCCAAGCCGGTGCATTCCCGTATCTAATTTTATATGAATTGGATATTGCCTTATTTTTCTTTTGGAAGCTATATTCTGAAAATTTTGTAAGGCTTTGAAACTGAATATTTCCGGTTCTAATTCATAATCAACAAGTTGGCTAAAACTTTTAATTTCAGGATTTAAAACTAAAATTGGCAAAGTAATTCCGTTTTTTCGTAGCGATATTCCTTCATCAACAAAGGCAACACCGAGGTAGTCAACGTTATGATATTGTAAAATATTAGCAATTTCGAAAGAGCCGCTTCCGTATGAAAAAGCTTTTACCATTACCATTATTTTAGTGGCAGGATAGAGTTTAGCTCTAAAAAAATTCAAATTATGAATTAGAGAATCAAGATTAATTTCTAACCGGGTTGAATGCGTTTTTTCCTGAAGCTTTTCAGTAATTTGTTCAAATTGAAAGGTACGGGAACCTTTTAACAAAATTGCTTCGTTACTGAATTTTAAATGTTCAATTTCATTAATAAAATCTGTGGTGTTTTTATAAAATGAGATATTTCCGGTAAAATTGCTTTTAAAATTTGTTAACTTATTTCCAATACCTACAAAGCGGTGGATATTTTTCGAATTAATTAACCGTGCAATTTTCGCATACAGCTCGCCGGAAGACATTCCCGATTGAAAAATATCTGATAAAATAATAGATTTTTTTTTGTACTGGTTTTGTTGTTCTAAAAAGTCAATTGCAATTTTTAACGAATCAAAATCTGAATTGTAAATATCGTTTATTAATGAACAATTATCATTGCCGTTTAGTAATTCCATACGCATTGCAACGGGTGGAAGTGTGTTTAGTTTTTGTGCAATTATGTTCGGATGAATTTTAAAATATAGCATTACACACCAAACATGAATTGCATTCTCAATGGAAGCATTATCGGTATAAGGTAAATTTATTTCATAATTATTACGAGCAAATTCGCCTGAAATTAATGTTCTGTCTGCCTGCTTTTTAATTTTTTGAATTCGTAAGTCAGCAGGTTTTTTTCTTGACCAGGTAAATGTATTTTTTATATCAAGTCCGTTTTTTTCTGTTGCCAGTTTATGAATAATTAGTTGGTCAGTACAATAAATTAGTGTTTTACAATTTTCAAAAAGTTTAAGCTTTTCTCTGGCTTTTTGTTCAAATGATTCAAAATTTTCCTGGTGTGGCGGGCCAATATTTGTAATTAATCCGACGGTGGGTTGAATAATACGGTTTAGTTTAATCATTTCGCCCGGTTCGGAAATGCCGGCTTCAAAAATGCCTAATTCGGTTTTGTTGTTTAATTGCCAAACCGATAGCGGCACTCCTATTTGTGAATTATAGCTTTTAGGTGAGCGGGTAATTACAAATTGTTCTTGCAAGGCACGAAACAACCATTCTTTAACCATAGTCTTACCATTACTTCCGGTAATTCCTATGATTGGAATTTCGAAATTCTTACGATGAAAAGCAACAAATTTTTGAAACGCACTCAATGTGTTTTGAACAAGAATAAAATTTGCATTCTTTATTTTTTTATAATTATTGAACTCATTTTTTTCAATTACAAAACAGTTTATTCCCTTATTTAATAATTCAGGAATATATTGGTGTCCATTATGATTTTTTCCTGTGATAGCAAAAAACAGGGTATTTTTAAATGAATATATACTCCTGCTGTCAAGAAGTATGTTTTTTATTTCAACCTCAGGAAGCCCGACTAATTTTCCTTCTGTTTTTTCAGCAATTTGTTTTAAACAATAAACAGCCATTCTTGCTTTATTTGTTGATTCATAGAGTTTTAAAGAATAAATAAATCTCTGTATAAAGTACAAAATACGCTAAAATACCGAAGAAATTTATGAATAAAATACGATTTTTCTAATGGATAATTCTGAAAAACAGTAAATGCTTCATTATGAGGCTATTAAAAAAACATTCGTCAAAATGTTGCAAAAACAGGGTAAGATTTTACTAAAAAAGGAAACATTATATATAGAGAGATGCGGAAACCGAAAAGCATATAGAGTAGGTACTATTAATAAAACTATTGTTATGAAAAAATTATTCTTTCTATTATTTGCAATGGCTTTATTCTCTTGTGAGAATAACATAAGTGATGTAAGGCCATTTATTAAAAAAGACATAAGTGAGTTTAACCATTTAAAGGACGGAACAGTTACACCCGCTACAGACAGCACATCGGGTGGTGAAATTAAAGAGAAACCAATTTTAGACCCTTGATTATGAAACAAGCATGATAAAAATAATTATTAACATACACTACAATGATTATTTTTTTCATGTGGTTCCATCCGGCCTTTAATTAATAATAAAAAAATAAACGGATGAAACTTTAGTACAATCTATTAAAAAAAGTATGGTTTAATTAATAATTGGATTTTCGATTGTTATAAGGGATATTGTTTATAATAGCTTTATCCCTTATTTTTTGTAATTTTAAGTAATATTTTAAAAAAATTAGTGATTAAACCCAC
>JAADFW010000044.1 GCA_013152655.1 Chlorobiota bacterium | reverse complement strand
CTGCATGAGGTATATTGGCAGGCATTACAATACTTTCTCCTTTTCCTAAAACATAGGGTTTTTTGTCAATTAAAATAGTTCCTTCACCGTCAATTATTTGTACTAATGCATCAAAAGGTGCAGAATGTTCACTTAGTTCCTGTCCCTTGTCAAAGGCAAAAAGTGACACATTGCCCGTTTTTTTCTTCAATACGGTTTTTGATACTATTGCGTTATCTGAATAATTAACTTCTTTCTCAAATGAAAAGGAAACTGCTTTTGCAAATTCTAATGGTTCCATTGTTTACGTTTTATAATTGTTGTTAAGATTTGGTTGGCAATTTATCATAATTCTTATAATAATGTACGGTTAAAGAGCACAATTTATTTTAAATAATTGTTAAAATAAACAGTTCGGAAATTTATCGGTTTCATATGCATCTGCTTTTACTGTACTTTCAGAAATAATCAATTAATGAATAATTAGTAATTTTTAATTTTAACCAATATTATTTTACTTTAATAAAAAATAATAACACAATATTTTGGATCGGAAATTTTTAAAAATATTTTTATTTATTGGTTTTGCATTTATTATTATACAAAATTTGTATGCTTTCAATACGGTTTATGATACAACTAAAATTTTTAAAAATGTAATACCAAAATTATTTGAAACAGATAAGGTTCTTGAATTAACTATTATTACCGATTTAAAAGGAATAAAAAAGGATATAGGCGAATTGCGAAGCTATCATAAAGCTATTATAAAATATTATGATGTTGATTCTGTCGTTGTTCAAACAAAAGCAAAAATACGTACAAGAGGGCGTATAAGAAGAAGTAAAAATGTTTGTAATTTCCCTCCATTAAAGGTAAAAATGAAAATTAACAGTGTAATAGGAACTATTTTTGAAGGAAATGAAAGTTTTAAAATAGTTACTCATTGTCAGACCAGTAAGGAGGTTTATCAACAATATATTATTCTTGAGTATTTAATATACAAAATGTATCAGTTGATTACAGATAAAGCTTTTCAGGTTCGGCTGGCAAAAATTACATACGAAGATGTAAATAATCCTCAGAAAACTATTGAAAAATATGGAATTTTACTTGAAATGGATGAACATTTGGCAAACAGGTTGGGAGGTTCAATACTCGAAGTGAAAAATATACATCCTGATTACACTGCTCCTACAGAAATGAACAGGCTGGCTTTGTTTGAATATATGATTGGGAATACCGATTGGTCGGTCAAAGCATTGCATAATATCAAATTATTATTTCGAACCAATAGTGCACCTATTGCAATCCCTTTTGATTTTGATTATGCCGGATTAGTAAATACTTGTTATGCTGTTCCGGCTGAAGAAATAAAAATTTCTTCGGTTCGTGAAAGATATTATAATGGATACTTTGTAAAGCAAAAGAAATTGGAAGAGAATCTGGAGTTTTTTAAACAAAAGCAAAGCGATATAATTAATATATTGGAGAATTGCCCTCAATTGGATACTAAGCTTAAAACTAAGAATATTAAATATTTAGAAGAGTTTTTTGAAATTATCAATAATCAGAAAAAGGTAAAGCAAATTTTTATTAATCATTGTCGTACTGATTAAATACAAGCAATTATTATTTATTCTCTTCATTTTCTTCTTTTTTCATTGAAGCAATAGATTTTTCCAACTTTTCTTTTTGATATTCAAATGATTTGTTTCCCGGTTTAAGTTTTAGTCCAATATTTATGGTAGATAATGCCGAATCTGCTTCTTCTTGTCTGAAAAGAAAATCAGAATAGTCAATTAAATAATTAACTAATAGCTTGTCAGTTAACTGATTAGGCTTATTTTCCTTAGTCCTGATATTTTTTAGTGCAGTTCCTATATAAGTTGAAGCTTCGCTGTAGTTGCTGTTCATGGCATTGCAAACACCTTTGGCAAACCTGATATTATCGTCATCTTTTAATTTAAGTAATTGTTTGTAATTAGAAGCAACTTTGTTATACTTTCCATTATCATATAATTCCTGAGTTTTCTCAATATATGTTTTGGTTAATAACTCAATATATTCTGTGTTTTGCGGAACATATACTTTCCTTTTATCTTTCTGAACAAATTTGATGGCATATTTTAATGCATTTTTTAAAGCTTTCGGGTAATATTCCTGTATATCAGGGTCATCACTTAATGATAGCTGATAATAGCTTTTTGATAAAAATAAGTAGGGAAGAGGTTCTCTTTTTGTCTTATCGTTATAAGTAAGTTTTTCCGATTTCATTAAACATGCTTCGTACTTTTGCTCATTATAAAGTTTCGATAATTTCGGAAATTCTTCATTTTGCTGTGCAATGCAGTTTATAAACAAGACAGATACAAATAATGATAAAAAAGCAAATTTGAATAATTTCATAGTAGTATATTTTTAGGAAAACGAAATATGAAAATAACAAAGAATAAAGAAAAAAGCAATTATATTTTTACTAGTTATTAACAATCTGGTTATATTGAAAGACCTATTTTTTACTTTAAAATGCTGTAAAATGGCTTTTATCAACATGGTTTAATTAAGTTAAAAGTATGAATTTAGAAGGGGAAATTAAATATCAATTATTTGTGAATGATTTTTAGATTTCAATTGAATTTACTGATTAATTTGATTATGACAATTTTCTTTAACTTTAGAAATTAATTATTTGGTATATACAATACATGGTTAAAAATAAAAAAACATTAAAGCGAAGTTCCATAATATTAATTTTTTTTGCATTAGCTATAATTATGGTAAGTAGTGCTATAATTGAACTGTATCAGGGAAAGAAAAATTTATATGAGTTAATGGAGCAGCAATCGCATACTTTACTGGAATCAATAATTATAGCTTCTCAAAACTCATTAATAGCCAATAATTACCTCGAAGAAATTTCACAAAAGAGGCTTCTGAATAATGCAAGTTTTATTCATAAATTACTGAATGATAATTTAATAAATAATCGGTTATTAAAAGATATTTGCAGGCAAAATGACATTTTTAGTATTAATATTTTTAATAAAAAAAAGGAAATAATCTATAGCAGTCAGCTACAGAATAAGAATAATGTTGATTTAAATGACTTTTTAGTTGATAAATTAATGCCGGTTTTTAACAGGGATGTAGATACATTGATAATTGGGCTAAGTAAGGCCGTTATTAATCCGGGCTACCACTATATTGTTGCTATTACAGCTGATACAAATGGTGTAATTGTATTAAATGCCAATGCAGAACAATATCTTGAATTTAAACGACATACAGGATTTGGCCCTTTAATAAGAAACGTAGCAAATGATAATCCTAATATAATTTACATTGCTTTGCAAGATAGTTTTAACATTCTTGCCGCTACCGGTAATGTAAGAAGTTTAGAGCCTATACAAAATTCTTATTTTCTTTCACATTCATTAACCGATTCAGTTTTCGGAAGCCGTATTTCAGATTTTGACAGTGTTTCTATTTTTGAAACGGTTCATCCATTTGCATACAATAATGAAACAATTGGAATTATTCGTATGGGATTGTCAACTAAGCCACTTGATGATATTAACTTGAGAATATACAGAAGGCTCATTATTATCACCATTATTCTTACAATAATTGGCTTTTTTATGGTTACATTCATTTTTGTAAGACAGCGATTAAACATATTGCAAAGGGAATATGAAGTAGTTGAAACATACTCCGGTAATATTATTGATAATGTAAGCGACGCTATTATTGTTATTAATAATGAAAAAAGAATAAGAGTTTTTAATAATGCGGCTGCATTATTATTTGGCAAACTTGAGAACTCCCCCATTGACTTACCAATAAGTGATGTTTTTAATTCTGAAGAGTGCGATAAAATACTTAATACAGCTAATCTGTTAATTCAATTAAATTGTAAAATAAATAATAAAACAAAGTATTTGCTAATATCAAAAAGTTCTTTTTCAGATTCAAATAATGAAGAATATACCATTATTGTTGTAAAAGACTTGACTGAACAAAAATCAATGGAAGAGCAAATTGAACGTAAGCAGCGTATGACTGCTATGGGTGAATTGGCATCAGGTGTAGCACATGAAATACGAAACCCGTTAAATGCTATTAGTACTATAATACAACAGTTAAAAAAGGACTTTAAGCCAAAGAACGATACTAAAGAATACAATGAACTCACAGGAATTGTATATAGTGAAGTTAACCGGATAAACAATACCATTAAAGATTTTCTCAGATTTGCAAGGCCTGAACCTATACAGGCTTCCGGTTTTATATTGAAAGAATTATTAGAACAATTAACCAAACAATACGAATCTGTTTTGAATGAAAAAAATATTGATTTGAATATTACTTTTGATTATAGCGGTTCGGTTTACTGGGATAAAAATCAAATAAAACAAGTATTAATCAACCTTATTCAAAATGCTATTGAAGCTATTCATACAAATGGCAAAATTAATATTGAAGTACGCAAACTAAATAATGAAGATATTGAATTAATAGTTGAAGATACGGGAGCAGGCATGGATAGCAAAACCAAAGAAAATATATTTAATCTTTACTTTACTACAAAAGCTAAAGGAACTGGAATAGGCTTAAGTATTGTGCAACGAATAATATACGAACATGGTGGTGTTATTGCTGCCGAAAGCATACCCGGTGTTGGTACAACTTTTAAAATAAAATTACCTTTACAAACCCGTTAGCACTAAACGTTTCTGATGTCATTTTCAAAGGATTGAATAATTTATTATCTTAGCATTATGATAAATAAAGACAAAATAATAGGTGAGATAATTCAGGTTGCCAACCAAATACATCCTGATTCAGAGATTATTTTGTATGGTTCTCAAGCTAGAGGTGACTCAAATGAATATTCTGATTGGGATTTATTGATTCTCTTAAATCAGGCTAATATATCATTTGAACAAGAAATAAAAATAATGGATGATTATTATGAATTAGAGCTTTCTGAAGGTATTGTAATTTCACCTTTGATTTATTCAAAAAGGGATTGGAATACTAAATTTGCAACAATTCCACTTCATTTAAATATAGATAAAGAGGGGATTAAACTAAAATGACAGGTTAAAAGCAGATTTAATAAATTATCGACTTGAAAGATCAAGAGCTACTTTTGAGGATTCTTTGATTCTCAGAGAAAGAGAAAGGTGGAATTCTTGTGTTAACAGACTATATTATTCCGCTTTTTATGCCGTTTCGGCTTTGTTATTGGATTCTGATTTAAACCCTACAACACATACAGGTTCAAAAAGTAATTTTTCTGAGTATTTTATTAAATCCGGCAAGATTGATAAAAAATTTGGAAAGATTTACTCTCAGCTATTTGCATGGAGACAAAAGGGGGATTATGCAGACCTATTTGATTTTGATAAGGAAAAAGTTAACCCTTATTTTGAACCAGTAAAAGAATTAATTGATTTAATTGAAAAGATTCTGGATAGTACGCCTGGTGCTAACAATATGTAAGGATATTAGCCGAAAACGTTGTAAATTAAAGGATTGTAGTCCACTTCAATTTTTGTATAGATAGACGGAGAATTGCACCGTAAACAGCTACTGTCCTATACTTACCGTTAAACTTTTTGTATTGTTTTTTTTCGACCAGTAATGTATTTTACTTCGCCTGAATGGTCGCTAATTAATCCTTTTAAATTGGACTAAACAATTTGTAAACTTGATAAATTACAATATATGAGATAGTTATAATTTATGGCACGCGAATTGAAAATGTGTTTGCCAGAAATATTTAAAATAATTTATAACTAAAAATTAAGTAAAATGAAAAACACAATTAAAATTTTAAGTATTGTTGCAATTCTTTTCTCAGGAAGTTTATTTGCACAAGATTCGTTACAAGTTCAAAAGAGAAATGGTAACATGTTTAAAAAGCAACACAACACAAATCAATGAATGCTACTTCAATGCAAAAAACCGGCTTTATTGATGAAAATGGAGATGGCTTTAATGATAATGCTCCTGATGCTGATGGTGACGGCATTCCAAATGGCCGTGATGCTGATTATACCGGTCCAAAAATGCGTAAAGGAAACAATTCAAAAGGTTTTGTTGATGCTGATGGTGATGGAATTAATGATAATGCAATGGATTCTGACGGCGACGGTATTCCTAATGGACAAGACCCTGATTTTGTTAGGCCAATGGATGGCTCAGGTGCCAGAAACGGACAAGGTATTGGTAATGGCCAAGGTGCCGGAAATTGCACAGGAACAGGACAAGGAACAAAAAGTGGCGGTAAAAGAGGTGGCAGAAAGTAAAAAATTGGGTTAGTAAATAGTAAAGAAGCCGGATAAGCAATTATTCGGCTTCTTTATTATTTTTTAATAAAATAAATGAATTCGATTGGATATCTGTATTAGTCCAATGTTTGGCCTATAACAACTATCGTTTGTAATAAATTTTAGCGAGCATTTATTAGTCAGATATTCAAACAATTAAGCAGTAAATATTATAAACTATATCAAATTATACTTACCTCCCGCTTGTATTTATTGCGTGTTACCAACCGTATTTTATGCTATGCTAATATTACTATCAAGTAATTCAACATTAAAATTCACTTTAGCTTTCAAGGCTCTAAAAACTCTTAAAACAGTTTCTAAAGTCACATTTTTAGTATTTCTTTCAAGTCTTGATATTTGTGACTTCTGCACTCCAATTAGTTTTCCAAGTTCTGATTGAGTCAAGTGTCTTTCTTTTCGAGCTTGTTTTATCATTTCTCCCAATATATCGAGTTTAAGTTCATATTCAAACTTGTCTCTTTTCTCTGTTCCTATTTTTCCAAGATGCTTATCCTTAGCTTGGTCTAGTGTGTACATCTTTAATTTATTAGAATCCTTCATAATTATTTATTTATCTTTTTTTGTTCAAAATACTTTTTCATAATCTGTCTTGCCCTTTCAATCTCACTTTTAGGAACTTTATCTGTCTTTTTAATAATCCCATGAGTTGAAACAACTACAATATGAGAGCTATCCGTCTTATCCCAAAAGGACAATAATCTATAATGAAGTCTGCGATACTTTGCCCTAAATTCCCAAATCTCATTATCTAACTTCTTAAAAAGCTTTGGGTCATTGACATATTTAGCTTTTTCAATATTATAAAGTATCTTATCCTTCACCTTTTCTTCTAATCTATCTAAAAACTCCCAAACTTCTCCAAGCAAAATAATTTCAAATTTCTCATTCATATTTTATCTATTACAACTACGCAAATATAATAAAAAGTTCTAATATATGGAAACTTTTTAATAGGTGAAATGTCGGGCAAATATGGTTTGGTTTCACATCAGTATTATACAATGATTCATTTTGGTATATATTCGACCAAATGTGTTTTATTTCGACATATTGGTCGAATTGTGTAACTAATAAATTAAAGGCATTTAATTTAATATGCGGTAAATCAGTATTTTAAAATAATTGGCATAAGCATTGTTAACCTGCTTTGAAAATAATTATTAATTTTATAAAGTAAAAATATTGTTATGAGAAATGTTTTAGATTATATCTCTATTATATTAATAGTGTTGTTATGTAATTTAGGTTTAAAGGCACAGCTAAAACCCGGTTTTGAAATAGCATCGGAATATGATGATAATGTGTTTCTTTCGCCGGAAAAATCAGCTGATTTTCTAACGGATTATGAACTAAATTTAAACTTTATACCAAAAGATTCGAACATTGTTTATTCCTATAGTGGCGATTTTATTTCCTACTTGAATACTTCTGAACGTAATCTCTTTTTACATGATTTTGGATTTAATTATTATAAAGTTCTTAATAAATCTAAAGGAACAAATTGGTATTTGGGTGGAGATTGGTTAACCCGGCGGAATGGCGAAGAATATAATTACTATAATTACAACCAGTGGTATTTATATTCAAATATAAAGTTTAAATTGAACAATACATATTTGAAAACAGGCTACAATTTTAGATTTCGGAATTATGCCTATTTGCCCGATTTAACAAATTATCAACATTACCTGTTTTTACAAGCCAACCGCTCTTTTGCAACTCGTACTTCATTAATTTTTGAAACCGATTTAGGGTATAAATCTTTTCATGGTACTGAAACATATTCAACTACCTATGGGGGTGGACGTGGCAGATATGCAATGTTGCAACCAACTATTACCAGTAAAATACCAAGTATGAGTCATGTTGTTCTTTTAGTGAGGGTTGCACAATCGGTTTTCGAAAGGGTTGGAATTTATGCACAATACAGAAAGCAAATTAGCTTAACAGATGAAACTACTTATATTAATTCCGATAGTTATTACCAGGATGAAGAATTATTTGACGACCCGTTTAGCTTTGAGAGCAATGCGTATTCTTCCAGAATAACAGTAATTTTGCCAAAAACAACTAAATTTATTTTTGGTGCTTCGTTAAATAATAAAAATTATATAAGTGAGCAAGCGTATATTTCTGATATTGATTCAATTGGAGTTGGGGGCATACGGGTTGACACGAAGAAAAGTTTGTATTTCAATTTGTCAAAAACATTTGTTTTGAAAAAGAAAACAACTTTCTTAAAAACATATGTAAATTATAGTTATACTATAAATAAATCGAATAGTTATTGGTACAATTACGATAACAATAACTTTGGACTTGGTATTTCGTTAAATTTCTAAATAGATTAAGTACTCTGAATAATTAATTCAAAATTAAGTATTAAAGAAAATGACAGATTTACGAATTTTAATAATGGATGATGAACCTGCACAAATTACTTCAATTAAAGCTTTCTTAAAGCGAAGAAATTATGTAGTACATACTGCTAATTCCGGGTTAGAGGGTTTGAAAATTGTTAAGCAGGGAAGTGTTGATTTGGTGTTGTCTGATTTTAGAATGCCTGATTTGAATGGTTTGGAGGTTCTTAAGGAAGTTAAAAAATTCAACCCTGAAATTCAGGTAATTGTTATAACTGCTTATAGCCATACAGAGGATGCCGTTAAAGTAATGAAAGAAGGTGCTTTTGATTATTTGTCGAAACCGGTAGATTTAGATGAATTGGAAATTTTAATAAAAAAAGTAATTGAATTAAAATATTTAAAATCTGAAAACCAGTTGCTTAAAGAGCAATTAAAAGAAAAATATAAGTTTAATTCTATTATTTCAGCAAGCGGACAAATGGAGGAGGTTTTGAATACGGCAGGCCGTGTTGCACCAAGTAAAGCAACGGTTTTAATTAGAGGTGAAAGCGGTACAGGAAAAGAGCTTATAGCCAAGGCTGTTCATTTTACAAGTAATAGAAGTAACAAACCTTTAATAACGGTTAATTGTGCCGCCCTTTCTGAAAGTTTACTTGAAAGCGAATTATTTGGACATGAAAAGGGGGCTTTTACCGGAGCAGCAAATCAGCATATTGGAAAATTTGAACAGGCTGACGGTGGAACCATATTTATTGATGAAGTTGGAGACATACCATTGCAAACACAAGTTAAACTTTTGCGTGCCATTCAATTTAAAGAATTTGAAAGAGTAGGAGGCAGTAAAACTATTAAAGTAGATGTAAGAGTAATAGCAGCTACAAACAGAAACTTAGAAGAGCTTATAAAAGAAGGGAAGTTTCGTGAGGATTTGTTTTACAGAATTAATGTGGTTACAATTTTGTTACCTCCGTTGCGTGAGAGGAAAGAAGACATACCTTTGTTAATTCGCCATTTTATTAATAAATATGCAACCGATAATCACAAAGAAATATCAGGAATTAGTATAGAAGCTCAGAATTATTTAATGTCGTATAGTTTTCCGGGCAATATTCGCGAATTAGAAAACATTATGGAAAGGGCTGTTGTTTTAACACGTGATAATATCATAACTACATCTGATTTGCCAAAGGGATTATCTGTAACAGTTGAAAAGGATATATTGAACCCTAACGATTTTTCACATTCTTTTATTGAAAAGGTGGCCGGTTTTGAAACAGCGATGATTGAAAAAGCTTTGGAAATTAAGGAGAAAAATCAAAGTAAAGCAGCAGAATTATTAGGTATTTCGGAACGGCATTTACGTTCCAGAATGCAAAAACTTGGTATTGTAAACTCAAAAAAATAAAATAATGAAAAGAATAATTACATTAGTTTTGATGATAACTGTAGGATTTCCAATCTTACTTTCAGCTCAGGATACAACAAAATTGCAAATAAAGAATAGACAAAAAATGCACTCACAGCTTTTTGTTGATAAAGATGGAGACGGGTATAATGACAATGCTCCCGACCATGACGGAGATGGAATACCTAACGGACTTGACCCTGATTGGGCTAAACAAAAACGAAAAAGAGCACACCAGGCTCAATTTATTGATTTGGATGGTGACGGTATTAACGATAATTTGGAAAACGGAAAAGCAAATTCCGGTTATGGTAAAATGAAAAACATGAACAAGGATAAGGGTGCTTCTTTAAATTCTAAAAATGAAATGAGTAAAGGAAAAGGAAATGGCAAGGGAAAAGGTAGAAATAAATAATTGATTATTATGGGTTAATACAAGAGGGCTGCCTAAAAAACTTTTTAGGCAGCCCTCTTGTATTTTATAGTTTTACTTTTAAGTAAAAATAATTTGAGTTCCTTCACCATCAGCCATTTCATAAAACTGGCCAATAGTTATGATATCAACAACATCGTCATATAAGTCTTTTTTCTCAAGGCCAAACATTTCACAAGCTAATTTACAGGCAAAAATTTCACCGCCACCGGCAGTTATCATTTCCATAAATTCATCTACTCGCGGAATATCTAATTTCTCCATAGTGTTTTTCATCATTGCTGATACACCGGCTTCAACACCCGGTAAAGCACCAAGTAATGTTGGGAATGGCAAGCCACCTGGCATACGCATTGCAGGATTTCCAACAGTACTGGTTTTTAATTTCATCATTTGCTTTTTAGTAATGGCATCTAAGCCGAAAAAAGTAAAGAATAATTTTGCTTCAATACCTTCCATTACTGCGCCATTGGTCATTACTAAGGCTGCATAAACATCCTCTATAGTCCCCTTTGCACAAATTATACAAACTTTTTTTAAGGGATATTTTTTTTCATTTGACATGATTATATATTTTATAGTTTATAACAAAATTTAAATAAATTGAAAGATTCCATATTAAATTAGGATATCAATGGATTCTTGTTAACCTGTTTAAACACAACTTGTTGGCTTCTTAATGCCGGCAATTTTTGTTGATTTTTTTAATGGGCCACCCGGGAATAATTGATAAAATTCTTTAATATCAACTATTCCTGATTTTCCAACTGAGCGAATAGTTAAAGTTTCGCCTTTTTCAACTTTTGCTCTTAAAAATTCTAATACCTGAAAATGCTTATCGGTAAGTTCAATACCTTCTTCTTTGGCAATTTCAGCAGCTATTTCTTTATTCCATTGGTTCATATCTTCAAAATAGCCTTCGTCGTTTAAGTTAACTATTGTTCCTGCAAATGTTTTTTCTACCATAGCTTTAATGTTTTTAGTTATTAATTTATATTATTTAATTATTAATATGAGAAATGTTTTTAATCATTTGTACCATTATTCCCAAACTTCTTTTCATCTCTGGTGTTCTCATCTCTTTCAGTAGTTTCCAAACTGAATATGGAGGAATATTTTTTGTTTCAAGGCTACTGAATATTTTAACTGCATTGTCAATTGATTTTAACAAATCGGGTTGTGTCATTTTTTTAACAGTTTCCAATATAGGAACAATATTATCAGCCAGGGCTTCAATATCTTCTGTTGTAAAATGAGTAACAATATTATCAATTATTTTACCGGCTTCCTGAATAAAGTCAAAATATCCTTTTTGCTCAAATTCGTTAAGCTTTTTAGTTCCGTCAATCAACATTTCATTAACAATTGGCATGGCATCTTTTGAAAGGTCAGTTAAACTTTCAAACATTTCCAAAACCATGTTAAAATTATTAATGTTTTTTATCAGTTTCACACCTAAAATACGTAATGCATCCGGGTCAATTTCTACAGCTTGGTTTTCAAGTTCTGTAACTGTAGAGTCATATATATCTTTTCCAATAATTGATGCATCTGAAATAAGGTCTTCAACAGTTTCTGCCTTCAACCGTTGTTGGTTAACGTAATCTAACAAAACATCAAGTTTTGTATTTATTTGGTTTATTTGCTCTTGTGTGCTTAGTTCGTTCATGACTAAATAGTTTTAGTAATTAAGATTTAAATTTTAACTCTTTTTTTACCGGCCATAGTCATTTCAGCTTCAATAGGCATTTCTTTTCCTTTTAACAGAATGTGCCAATAAATCCATCTAAAAATTACTTTACCATAGTGGTTTATTTTCGTATTTTTTAATAAACCGAATGGCCCAATTCCCGGCAATGGGAAAGTTCCGGGTAGTGGTTCGGTTTCGTAGTTAAAATCAATTAGTGCACCTTTACCGAAACCGGTTTCGATATAACAGTTTGCATGTCCGTCAAATTTTGCCAATAGTGGCCTGCCTTCAATGTAGCTTAATATATTATCGTATAAAATTTCTCCGGAAAAGTGAGCTACTGACCCTGCTTTAGAAGTTGGAATATTTGAAGCATCGCCAATTACAAAAATATTTTCTGCTTTTTCCGATTGTAAGGTTTGTTTGTTAGTAGGAATAAAATTTAAATCATCGCCCATTCCGCTTCGCTCAACCATATCAGAACCCATATTAACCGGGACAATGGTTAAAACATCAAAATCAATTTCTTGCCCGTCGTATGATTTTAGTTTTTTGTTTTCATTATCAATGCTTTCAATATAAAACTCAGGAATTACTTCAATGTTTTTTTCTTTTAGTAATTCGCTAAGCATTTTAGTTGCTATTGGTTTAGTAAATGCTCCGGGCAATGGAGTAACAAACGAAATTTTAACTTTATCTCTTATTCCTTTTTGTGTAAAATAGGCATCGGCCAGGCAAACAAATTCTATTGGTGCAACAGGGCATTTATAAGGCAATTCAGTAATTGCCATTACCAAATTTCCTCCTTCAAACGATTTGAAATATTTTTGTAAAGCAACAGCACCGTCAATAGTATAAAAATCAAAAATTTCTTTGTACCATAATTTATCTTTTAACCCCGGTGTTTCTTCCGGTGCAGTATGAGTACCGGTGGCAATAATTAAAACATCGTAATTTAAAACTTTTCCACCTTCTAAAAATACTTTGTTATCATCCGATACAACTTTATCAATTGCCGAATATATTAAATCAACTCCGGGAGGAATAAAATCGCTTTTTGATTTTATTACATCTTGTTTTTGGTATATCCCGAAAGGAATAAATAAAAAACCAGGCTGGTAATAGTGTGTTTTATGCTGGTCAACAATGGTAATATTCCAGTCTTCCCTGTCAAGGGCTTTTCGCATTTTATTGGCCATCATTGTTCCTGCAGTTCCGGCCCCAAGTATTAACAATCTTTTCATATTTTTATTTTTTATTATAGAGTTTTATTATTTTATTTTGCCAAATGTAATGTAAGTTGAAAGGTTATTTATAATTAACTGTTATGATATATATTACTATTATGACACATATCATAAGTGAATTTTATAAAAGGCCGGTAATTATGTTTTTCAACATGTTTTTTTTAATATGTTTTTGTGTAAATTAGAATTTAAATATTTAGAAATAATCTGATGGGTATAAAATGCGATTGCGAACAGTGTGAGCTTAAATCTCTGATTTTTTTGAACGTTGATACACAGGAAATGGAAGTTTTATGCGAAGGAAGAGTGGAAAGGGACTTTGAAAAAGGTGAAACAATTATTAGGGAAGGAGATGAAATTCTGGATTTTATATATTTAAAAAGTGGCTTGGTAAAATTGTACAGAAAAGGATTAAATGGGAAAGATCAGATAATTAGTATTGCTAAGCCTTTTGATTTTGTTAGCCTGCTAAGCATTTTTTCTGACGACCATTATAATTATTCCGTTACTGCCATTGAACAAACAACAACTTGTAACCTGGACTTAAATAGAATTAAAAAAATTAGTGAAATAAATGCCAAATTTACACTGGGTTTAATGCAAAGAGTAAGCCGCATGTCAGACAATATTTTAATTAATACTCTTGAAATTAAACAAAAAAACCTTCCGGGAAGAATTGCACATATTTTACTTTTTTTTGCAAATAATATTTACAAGTCAAATGAATTTGAGTTGCCTATTTCTCGAAGAGAAATTGCCGAACTAATTGGTATGACTACCGAGAATGTAATTCGTATATTGTCGGAATTCAGAAAGGACAAAACCCTGAAGATTTTTGGAAA
>JAADFW010000043.1 GCA_013152655.1 Chlorobiota bacterium | reverse complement strand
TTTATCAAAGTATAAATAAACCAGGTAACGGTGTCCTTCTTTCATTGTGGTAATTTGTTCTCTAAACGGTACAAAAAGGTCTTTGTCTAAGCCCCAGTCAAGAAAAGTGCCTTGTTCAGTATTAGACTTAACTTCTAAAAATGCAAATTCGTTTAAAGCAATATTGGGTTTTTGTAAAGTGGCTACAATTTCATTCCTCGAATTTTTGTAAATAAATATTTTTAATTTGTCATTAAGGTTAATTTCTTCTTTAATTGAATTATTTGGCAACAAAACCTCATCACCTTGTTTGTTGCTTAAAATATAACCCATTCTTACTTTTTTAGCAACTATAAATTTTGCATATTTTCCTATTTCAATCATTTTTTTAATTTCATTGTTTAATGGTACAAAGGTACACTTAATAAAATAAGATAAATTACGAGTCAGTTTAAAATATTATATTTGATATAATCAAACAAAAAATTAATAAGATGTTTGATATAAACAAATAAATATATATATATTTGTAATATGGAAAAAATTCTTTATCAATATAATCCGCACTGGGAAGCCAAAGCCAAAACCTATAGTTATTTTAAGCGTGGAATAATTTTGCAAAAATTAATTAACGAGCTGAATAATAAACAAGTAACATTCATTACCGGATTGCGCAGAATAGGCAAAACAACAATCATGAGAATGATTATAGATTATCTTATTGAAAAAATGGGTGTTAAGGCTTCTGTTATTTTATATATAAGTTTAGATAACTATATTATTTCTAAAAGTGCCATTGCAGAAATAGTTGAAGCTTTCAGGAAAATTCACCGTTTGAAACATGACGATTTTGTATATCTTTTTTTTGATGAAGTTACTTATCAAAAAGATTATGAAATACAACTAAAAAATCTTTACGATTTTGGAAATTGCAAAATATTTGTTTCTTCATCAAATGCTTCACTTTTAAGAAGTGGTAAGCCTTATTTAACCGGGCGTAACAGAATTTTCGAATTATTACCTCTTGATTTTGGCGAGTATCTTGAGTTTAAAAACATTAAAATTCGTAAATCAGATTCATATTTGTTGGAAGAGTATTTTAAACAATTTCTTAATACCGGCGGAATTCCTGAATATGTATTACATAATGATGTTACATATATTCATGAATTAGTGGATGATATTATAAATAAAGATATTGCAGCTCAATACAAGGTGCGAAATCCCGGTATATTGCAAGATTATTACTTATTGCTTATGGAACGTGCCGGTAAGCAAGTCAGTATAAATAAAGTAGCTGCTATTCTCAAAATTTCGACTGAAACATCAAAAAGATATTTACAATATTTCGCCAATAGTTTTTTAATTTATACTATAAATCGAAAAGGAAAAACCAATGAACAACTTCTTGCACCTAAAAAGATTTATGCTGCAGATATAGGAATGAGAAATTTCTATACTGGTTTTAGAGATATTGGAAGTTTGTTTGAAAACTACATATATTTAAAGATAAAGCATTTAAACCCTCAGTATATTTATCAAGATGCTGCCGAAATTGATTTTATTACAAAAGACAATGACTTAATAGAAGCAAAGTATCATAATCAGAATTTGTCGGTAAAGCAACAAAAGTTATTTGATAATTATAATGCAAGGAAAAAATTGGTTATTAGGAACCAGGAACAAATTGCATCTTTTTTAAAGGAAATATGAGCATTGCTCATTATGAATATTATTTTATGTGTTTTCTTATTCATGTTTCCTTACTTTTAATTACTTTGCTTACCTTAGTAATTCTTTAAAAACTAACTGAATAACAGGCCTTGAAATGGAGAAATTTTTAAAATTAGTTGCTGAAAATATTTATGCTAAGGCAAAAGAAAATATTTCCGAATATGCTGTAATTTTCCCTAACATACGAGCCGGGGTTTTCTTTCAAAAGTATCTTTCTGAAGTTATCGAAAAACCGGTGTGGATGCCAGCTATTTTTACAATTCAGGAGTTTGTTCAGAAAGTTGCCGGAATAAGAATTGGAGAAAATATCAATCTTATTTTCGACCTTTTTTCAACTTATAAAAAAACATTTCCCAATGCAGAAAATTTAGATGATTTTTATTACTGGGGTGAGATGCTTATTAATGATTTTAATGATGTTGATAAATATCTTGCAAACCCGGAAGATTTATTCAGGAATTTAGCCGGATTTAAAAACCTTGATGATTATAATAGTTTTCTAACAGAAGACCAGGTAGCTGCTATTCAGAGTTTTTGGAAGACGTTTAAGGTTGGTGAAAGGTCGAAACAACAAGAGAATTTTGTAACTATTTGGGATAAACTATTTTCAATATATAATAATTTTAGAGCTAAACTTGACAAAAATGACTATGCTTATGAAGGTATGGTTTACCGAAAAATGGCTGAAAATGCTATAAATAACAACTTGGAAATAAATTTTAAAAAAGTTGCCCTGGTTGGATTTAACGCTTTAAATAATTGTGAAGTTGAATTGTTTAATTTTTTAAAAAGAAGTAAACAGGCATTGTTTTATTGGGATTACGATTTTTATTATTTGAATAATGAAAAACACCAGGCTGCCTTATTTATTAAAAGACAATTACAAAATTATAAAAACGAAATTTCAGAAGACAATTACTATAATTTTCAGAAGCCTAAAAATCTGGAGATACTTTCAATTCCTTCGCATATTGGGGAAGTAAAAGTTGCCGGAAAATTACTTGAAAAAGCGGAATTTAAGATAAATAAACCATTAGAAACGGCAATTGTTTTAGGAGATGAGCAATTGTTGATTCCATTATTGTATTCAATTCCTGAAGCCATTCATAATGTGAATATTACCATGGGATACCCTTTGCAAAATTCTATTGTCTTTAATTTGATTGAATCTGTTGAGAATTTGCAAAAAAATATTAAAATCACGAGTGGCAAAGTTCATTTTTATTATAAAGATGCACTATCCGTATTGTCAAATCCATTGTTGGCCGTTCCCGGTAATGAAATAGAAAAATTAAAGTCGCATTTTATTGAAGAAAATCTTGTTTTTGTTAAAGCCGATATACTTGATAAATATGATTTTACAAAGTTTGTTTTTAAACCATTATCCAATTCAAATAATTATTTAGATTATTTGCTTGAAATTATTTTAACATTATACAAAACATATACTAATGAAAATGATTTGAAACAAAGCAAATTGAACCGGGAAATATTGTTTCAGGTTTATAAGCACTTAAATAAATTAAAATTAGTTTTAAATGAACAGGATTACATCTTGCCGGAAGGAATACTTCAAAAGCTTTTAAAAAAATTGCTTGTAAAGTTAAAAATTCCATTTATTGGTGAACCTTTATCCGGGTTACAAGTTATGGGTTTATTGGAATCACGTAATTTAGATTTTGAAAACCTTATAATTTTATCAGTTAATGAAGGTATTTTACCTTCTACGCCATTAAGTTCATCGTTTATTCCTTATAATCTTCGAAAAGCATTTAGTTTGCCATTAAATAATCACTTTGATTCTATTATTGCCTATCATTTTTATCGTTTAATTCAACGGGCAAAAAACGTATATTTTCTTTATAATACTAAAACTGATGGAATAAACTCAGGTGAAATGAGTAGGTTTTTGCATCAATTGTTATTTGAAGCGGAACATAAAATTGAACAAAAGCAAGTTACAACCAATATTGAATTGCCTGTAATTCAAAAAATCACTATTCAAAAAGATGAAAATGTTTTAGCAAAACTATTAGACAAAATAAGTAATCCTTCTAAATATATTTCTCCTACTGCTATTATTAGTTATTTGGAATGCAAATTAAAATTCTATTTTAAATACATAACTGATTTAAAAGAACCCGATGAAATAGTTGAGGAAATCGACCAACGAATTTTCGGAAATATTTTTCATGATGTATTATATGAAATTTATAAGCCTTTCATAAACAGGGTAGTTAATAATACTGATATTGAAAAGATTATAAATAATGAAGTTTTTATAAAACAGGCATTATTAATTTCATTTAATAAAATTGTTTTTCGTAAATCACTTGAAAGAAGTCTATCTGAAAAGGATATTAGCGGTAAAAATCAATTGATGTTTAACGTCCTGAAAACTTATATTGTAAATGTATTGAAATTTGACAAAAGAAAAACACCTTTTACCGTTCAAGGCTTAGAAAAAAAGATGACAAGTGAAATTACAGTTTCAATAAGTAATACTAAATACAAAATTAATATTGGAGGCACAATTGATAGAATTGACTTAAAAGACGGAGCTTTGCATATTATTGACTATAAAACAGGTTCAAACGATAAGAATAAAGTGAAAGATATTGAGCATTTATTTAATGAAAAGCAAATAACTAATTACAAAAATATATTTCAAATATTAATCTATTCATTGCTATATGATAAAAATGAAATAAGTAATCAGGAAATATTTCCCACACTTTATCATATTCAAAAAATGGCTAAAACAGAATATAGTCAATTTATTGGTATCGGGAAAAGTAAAAAAATTGCATATTCTAATATTAATGCAGAATTTGAAAATAAGTTGAATACCCTGTTTACTGAATTACTTGACAAAAACATACCTTTTAGCCAAACAGATGATTCAGATAAATGTCAATATTGCCCGTATAAATCAATTTGTCATAAGGAATAACACAACCAAAACTCAGTATCTAATCAATTTCTATAACTTTATAATAAATTAGATTAACTACCAAGAAAATTCTCAGTTACTGCTTCCCAGTTTACCACACTCCAAAAAGCATCAATGTATTCCGGGCGGCGATTTTGATATTTTAAGTAGTAGGCATGTTCCCAAACATCTAATCCCAATACCGGTATTCCTTTAACATCACTTAAATCCATTAAGGGGTTATCCTGGTTTGGCGTTGAAGAAACAATTAATTTATCATCTTGCTTAATCAACCAGGCCCAGCCTGAACCAAAACGTGTAGCTGCAGCATTTGCAAAGTCGCTTTTGAACTTTTCAAACGATCCGAAACTCTTTTTTAAAGCATCCATTAACGGCCCTTTGGGTTCTCCGCCACCTTTTGGCGACATAATTTTCCAAAATAATGCGTGGTTAAAAAAACCACCACCATTGTTTCTAACTGCTGTTGAAAAGTCAGACACAGTTGCCAGAATTTCTTCAATGCTATTAACTGGTTTATTGTTTCCTTCAATGGCTGCATTTAATTTTGTTGTATAGCCATTATGATGCTTGGTATGATGTATCTCCATTGTTCTTGCATCAATATATGGTTCTAATGCATCGTATGCGTAATCTAATTTTGGTAATTCAAAACTCATAATTATATTTTTAAAATTTATTTTAATGTTTATCTTCATAAAGATAACCTTATTTATAACAATTCTAAATAACGAGCACTATCTTATCATAATTTTAACAGTTTAAATAAATAATGATTACAAACAATAAGCATTGGCTTTTAATATTTATTACTTATCTGAATTTATTGTTTAGTTTGAAAATTGATTAATTTTAATATTTTAATAGTTTTGTTGAAAAATATAAAATAGTGCTAACATGATATCTACATATTCCTATTTTACTACCGAAATACTTCATAAAAAACATTATTCAGAACTTGGTAATGAGTATGAAAAAACTGTTGAAATTATCTTATACGATAAGCATAATAATGAAATTCAACGCTTTGAAAAAGGATATATGCAAACAGCAGAAATTTATGAACTTATTGCAAATCAGAAAGATATAGATGTTAGCGATTGCTATATTAAGAATTTTTCTTTAACTGCTTATAGAAGAATGCAATTATTAGAAAAAAAATCGACAGTAAAAATTAAAAGTTTTATTGCTATTAATGCCTTTTTTGACTCGGAATACAATATTGACTTTTCTAATGCTGAATTTTTGAATGGAAATGTAAATTTTAATAATGCCTGCTTTGAAAACGGGAATGTAAGTTTTAATGCAGTAAAATTTGGAGATGGCAATCTCGACTTCAGTTATTGCTTGTTTAGAAACGGGAATCTGGATTTTGCTAATGTTACTGTCGGTTCAGGAAAAGTTAGTTTTAAGAATGCAATTTTTAAAAGAGGAGTTAAAGATTTTCAAAATACTGATTTTGGTAGCGGGAAAAAGGATTTTACCAATACTGAATTTGGTGATGGTGATGTTTCTTTTATAAGTACAAAATTTCCTGATGGAGATGTAAGCTTTAAGGTTGCAAGATTTGGAGAAGGTAAGGTGGATTTTCATTTTGCTGAATTCAGCGGAGGAAATATCTCTTTTGAGCGAGTTTCATTTGGAAATGGAAAAATTGACTTCAGAACCGTAGAATTTGGCTCGGGAAAGTTGAATTTTAATCGCTCGGAATTTGGTGAAGGCGAAGTGAGTTTTGAAGCCAGCCAGAAAAAAGAGGGTAAAGTGAGTTTCAAAAAAACAAATTTTGGCAAAGGAAATTTAAGCTTTGAAATTGCTGAATATGATAATGCCGAATTGAATTTCGACAGGGCCTTATTTGGAAATAACGAAGTAACATTTTATAATTTTAAATCTAAAACTTTGTCTTTTAAAGGTTGTCGCCTGAATGCATACTTTGATTTGCGTTTATCACATTGTGAGTTACTTGATTTGTCTGATACCATAGTCAGAGATTTAATTGATCTTAAGCCTTTTGAATTTATGGTTGATATTGACATACTTAATATTTCAGGTATGCGGCTGTTGGGTAGATTATATATTGACTGGAAAGCAAATAATGTCTTTAAAATAATTACTAACCAAAAATCTACTGATTACGATTTAAAAGCTGAACAATTCAGGACTTTAAAAGAAAATTTTAGTAATACCGGACGCTACGACGATGAAGATAAAGCTTATGTTTGGTTCAAAAGATATGAGATGAAAGCGGAAATGAAAGAATCAAGGGAAAAATCAAAATGGAGTTTAATGTGGAAATACCCTGTTCATTGGTTCAAACAATTAATATTTGACAAAGCCGGACTTTATGCTACCGACCCTGTACGTGTTATGTTTAGTATGGTTGTATCTTTTGTGTTTTTTAGTTTAATATATGTATTAATTCTTGAAATTACCAAAACGGGAATTGTTTCAGCAATTGGTGGCGAGCATGATAAACTTTCTCTTATTGGCCGTTCTTTTTACCATAGTGCAATTACATTTTTAACCATTGGGTATGGTGATTTTTATCCATTTGGCGTTGTACGTTGGATTTCGGGAATTGAAGGGTTTGTTGGATTATTTTTGATGTCTTATTTCACAGTTGCTTTTGTACGAAAAATATTAAGGTAATTAGAGAAGAAATAATTTAGAGTTTTACACGTTTTTACCATTTTCTACTTTTTAGCTCTTCCATAATTTTCAGTTTTTCTTCTTTTGTATAAGTTTTCCAATTCTTTTTTTCTTCAACTGTTCGTTTGCAGGCTATACAGTAAGTCTTATCTACATCTAACCGGCATTTATCAATGCAGGGTGATATATAATTATCATAATCAAACTTTATATCCATTTTATTTCTTATTGCTTTATTCATGTCTTCTTGTTACTGATACATGAATCTTGTTGTTTTCACAATTATTCATCCAACAAATCGGGACGGAGTTTTTTTGTTAGTTCTTTTGCTTTTTTTAATTTCCACTCATCAATTTTTTTATCGTTGCCTGACAATAATACATCAGGTACTTTCCATCCTTTATAATCAGCCGGCCTTGTATAAACCGGTGGCGAAAGTAAATTATCCTGAAAAGAATCGGTTAAAGCAGAAGTTTCATCTGATAAAACACCCGGCAATAACCTTACAATGCTATCGGCAATTACTGCTGCGGCCAATTCTCCACCTGTGATTACATAGCTTCCAATCGAAATTTCTTTTGTAATGTAATGATCTCTAATACGTTGGTCAATACCTTTATAATGTCCGCATAATATCATCAGATTATTACAAAGTGAAAATGTGTTTGCTGTTTTTTGGTCATATAAATTGGCATCGGGTGTAGTATATATAATTTCATCATAATTTCTTTCTGCTTTTAATTTTTCAATTAAATCGGCAACAGGTTGTATGGTCATAACCATGCCGGCACCTTTACTAAATGAATAATCATCTACTTTTTTATGTTTATCCTTAGTATAGTCACGAATATTATGAATAAAAATGCTTACTTCCTTTTTTTCTATAGCCCTTTTTAAGATTGAGGTATTTAAGATTGAGGTAAACATTTCAGGGAATATAGTAAGAATATCAATTCGCATCATCCTGTGTTTTTAAAACTTGAACAAAAATATAAAATTAAGTTTTGCAAACAATCTATACCAAAAATGAAGTATATTTTAATTCATGCTAAATTGTATAATGACTATGTGAGAGCTGTTATAGACCGAACTTTAGGGCTAAATATTATTTTGAGGTGCTGGAATTATTGCAATCTGGTTTTATCTGATATATAAATTTTGTCTATCACGTGTTCTCAAGCTCCGT
>JAADFW010000042.1 GCA_013152655.1 Chlorobiota bacterium | reverse complement strand
TAATTATTGATATATATTTGTATAAAAACTTTAAATATATAAATTATGGAAGAATCAAAAACCCTGGAAATACTAAAAACTGCTATTCTTCTTGAAAGAAGAGGAAAAGCATTTTACTCTCAAGTTGCTGACCAGACTAAAGATGAAGATGTAAAAAACATATTTAATCTTATGGCTAAAGAAGAAGATGAACATATTCATTTTCTTACTGAGCAATTTGAAAGCTATGTTAAAACACAAGCTTTTAAAATAACTAAACTACATAAAGAAGAAGATTCAATAGCCGAGCAAATATTATCAGATAATATAAAGAAAAATATTTCAGCGGCAAGTTTCGAAGCAGCAGCCATATCTTCAGCAATTGATATGGAAAACCGTGCGATTGCCGTATATACCGAAAGAGCAGAAAATGCAACTGATGAAGAAGAAAAAAAATTTTACCAATGGCTTGCCAACTGGGAAAAAGGCCATCACAAACTGCTTTTTGAATTAGATAAAGAACTGAAAGAAAAAATATGGAACGATAATAGCTTTTGGCCATTCTAAAAATAAAAAATCACCGTTACAGGTGATTTTTTTATTTTTATGTTATTCAATTGAATTAGTTCTAATTAATAATCAATTTTTTACTAACCCACTTATAATTATCAAAAAGTTTAATTAAATATATTCCTTCAGGAAGATTTTCATCATTAATATTTTCATTAATCATCCCATTGAAATCAGGAGTTATTGTTTTACTTGAAATTTGCTTACCCTGTAAAGTAACAATAACCAATTTTACATTTGCATTTGCTTCAAAAGCTTCAGATTCAATCCAAACTGCACTTGTGCTAATTGCAGGATTAGGATATAGTTTTATTGAATTATCATTTAATACAGAGGAACTTGTACTAACCACTTTTGCTTTAAAAATTTCAAAATTCCCGTCAAAGTCAGTTTGCATTATTCTATAATAGGAAGTACCATTTATTGGATTATTATCCTCAAATTCATACTTTTTAATATTGTTACTATTTCCTGCACCATCAATAAAACCAATATCTGTAAAATGAATTCCATCGTCTGAGCGTTGCAGAGTAAAATAATCATTATTAATTTCCGAAGCTGTAATCCAACTAATTAATACAAACCCTTCTGACTGATAAACTGCGTTATAACTAATTAATTCAATAGGTAAAGTAGAGTTAATTTGTGAATCGTCAGAATTGGTTCCGGTAACTGTACCACTAACCGTAATAGGGCCTGTACCATCAACTGTAGCAGTTCCTGTATCAAGATTGCCTGTTATATCTAAAGTTCCTGTATCGCCAACGGTTAATGAGCCATTTCCGGTAAAAGTTACGTCACCGGTAACATTTGCATCTCCATTAATTGTTAAAGATGTATTATTGCTTGCGGTTATATCTCCATTTACATCTAACGTTCCGGTTTGATTTACTGTTAAGTCAGCATTATTTGAAATACTTATACCTCCGTTTATGGTTAAAGTTCCGCTTACGTACAAAGTTGCATTATTATTTATATGCAAACTATCAATAGTTAAGTCTCCTTCTATACTTAAAATACTATTGTTTCCCATCCAGATTTCACTTACGGTATAGCTATCAGTTGATATAACCCATAAGCTGTCATTATTGTCAACCTGAACATCATCTGTTGCTCCGGGTAATACACCGCCAGTCCATGTTAAATTAGATGCCCAGTTGCCATCTCCTGCAGTTGTAATTAATGCAGCTTGCAGGTAGCCTGTTAGTAGTAATATAAACAATATAGTTATTATTTTTCTCATTTATTTCTTATTTATTCAGCAAATATAAATACATTCTCTACTTATAAATACGTCAAAAGTGTTAAAAAGATGCCTGAATTATAGGGTTTTACATTAATGAACTATTATTCCTGTTTAATGTATCAATTTACCAGATAAATGCAACCTTATTTCATTTATAATTTTTTAATAAATCAATCACGAAAAACCATTTAAACCAATTTATTTTATCTCAATATTTTTTTCCACAATATCAATAGTTTTACCAGTTTTATTCTCAGCATATGAAAATGTTCCGGTTATGGTCAGCATTCTTTCAGGAATACCCTTTTCAGGGATTAGCTTATAGCTGACAACAAACTGAGGTTCTTCCGGTAAATTCATCCACATGAATTTAATTGTACGCGATTTTTTATTAAAAACAAAAATGGCATTTTTACTCTTTATAGTTTCAGGTGTATAACCAAAAGGAATATGCTCTTCAATTTTTCCAAATTTATTTAAATCTTGCTTAGTAACTAGCAAATTAACAATTACAACATTTTCTTTTGATAAATATGGTTCTTGTCTTATACAGCTAATTGTTTGATTTTTAAGCGAATCTGCTTTATGCTTAACAGTTAAAACATTAAAGCCTTCGCTATCACTACCTTTAGGTTTCACTGTAATTACATGTGGGTAAACTTCTAACGACTTATTAATGCCATTCTCAACAAAAGAAAATTCACCACTTATAACATAATAACCCAACATATTCGGAGCAACATCAATTTGTATTGAAACATTAAATCGCTCTTCAACAGGTAGTTCAATCCAAAATAAGGTTATTTTATCATTTTCAAATTTAAAATTTCCATTTGATGAAATTTTTTCGGTTGCCATGAAGCCATGAGGTAGGTCAATTTGTAAACGGGCAAAGCTTTTTACATCGCTTTTATCAATAAAAACATTAATATTAAACTGATGGCCTGCTATTATTTCCTTCGGAATATTAGTAGAAACTTCAATATTTTGGGCTTTTGTTTCTATAACTAAAAAAATAAATAGCATAGAAATAAAAATATATTTTTTCATATTTCTCTAGTTATACCACAAATAGCTTTTTTTGCAAAATTAATAAAATTCTTCATCTACTAATAACTAAAACTACTTCCATCTAAAAATTCCCTTAAAATAGAAGTTGGGGGAATTTCATTTTCTTCCTTAATAGGTATAAAATATGATAACAATTTTAACAATCGTAATGCTTCAGCATACTCTACATTATTTTCATGAATCTCTTTCAAGAGTGGTTCTGCATATTTTTTTAAAATACCCAATTCATAAACTAAAGACGAATTATACATCACGTCAGCTTCTTCCTGAAATGGAAATATGTAATTATCTTCGCCATTTCTCACACTCTCCCACCTTGAAATAGTTTCTAATGCAGAATAATTTCTATACTTATAATCTCTTACAATTCTTCTAATTAGCCTGTTGTCAGTTGTTGGGATTCTATTATGCCTGTCAATTCCTATTTGCGTTAAAGCTGATATATATATTTTAAACTTTAATGAATTATCAATCAATTCGGTTAATTTTGGATTTAAAGCATGAATTCCTTCAACCACAATAACATGCTCTTCGGTTATTCGTAATTTGTTTCCGTTATAAAAACGTTTACCTTCCTGAAATGAAAATTTTGGCAAATTAATTTCCTTTCCTTTCAATAAATCATTCATATTCTCATTAAACAATTTAATATCAAGTGCTTCAAGAACTTCAAAATTATACTCTCCATTTTCATCTTTTGGTGTAAATTCCCGATTCACAAAATAATTGTCTAATGACAATAATACAGGTTTTAATCCAGCAACTTTTAACTGTACAGAAAGGCGTTTTGAAAATGTTGTTTTACCTGATGATGATGGCCCTGATATTAAAATAATTTTAGCTTTTTCCCGGTTTTCGGAAATTCTATTTGCAATTTCAACTACTTTTTTTTCATGTAATGCTTCCGATATTTTAATTAATTCACTTCCTTTCTTGTTCATTTCCATATCATTAACATGACAAATACTACTTATCCCGAGAATATTTACCCAGTGTTTATGCTCTCTGAAAATATGAAACAGTTGATCCTGCAAAACAATATCAGAAAGCTCCTCAGGATTTTCCCTGTCAGGAATCATTAAAAGCATTCCATCGTAATATTTTACCAAATCAAATACCTTTAAAAATCCTGTTGATGGTACTAAATATCCATAATAATAATCGTAATCGCCATTCAAATTATATACCGATGTATAAAGTTTTGACCGGGTTTCTAATAGTTGGGCTTTCTCGTGAAAATTATTTTCCCTGAATAATTTAACAGCTTCTTTTGTTGGAAAAATAAGCCGTTCAAACGGATAATCACTATTTATAATCTCACGCATTCTTTTCCCTATATTAAAAATGTCTTGAAGTTCTAATTCACCGGCAATATTTTCTAATTCACAATAAAAACCTTTTGAAACTGAATGCTCAATCAGTAAAATAGCATCAGGAAACAATTCTTTAACTGCTTTTTGTAATACAAAAGAAAGCGACCTTATATACATCCGCATTCCATCAGGATGCTTAATGTTTATAAAATTCACCTGTTTAGGGTTATAAATTTCATAACTCAATTCCTTCAATTTATTATTAACGTAAGCTCCACAATATGGATAATCAGGATTAAGTCCTTGATCTTTAATTATTTCAAAAAGCTTTATTCCTTTTGGATATTTCTTGCTTTTATTATTGTTTAGGCACTTTACTTCAATCATTTTCTATTTTTTTAGTTCTTCTTTTAAAAATACAGCAGTATAACTTTTTTTATTTTTTACAATTTCTTCGGGAGTACCTTGTGCAATAATTTCACCACCCAGTTTACCACCTTCTTTACCAAGGTCAATAATATAATCAGATACTTTTATTACATCCATATTATGTTCAATAACAATAACTGTATTTCCCTTATCCACCAAACGGTTAAGTACTTTAAGCAATATATTAATATCCTCAAAATGCAAGCCTGTAGTGGGTTCGTCAAGAATATAAAGTGTTTTACCGGTATCTCTTTTTGATAATTCCGAGGATAATTTAATTCTTTGCGATTCACCACCGGACAGAGTTACAGATGATTGTCCAAGTGTTATATAACCTAAACCCACATCTTGTACTGTTTTTAATTTATTTTTTATAGCCGGTATATTCTCAAAAAAATCAACTGCCTGGTTTATTGTCATATTCAACACATTACTTATCGATTTTCCTTTATACCTCACCTCAAGTGTTTCTCTATTGTATCTTTTTCCATTACATTCATCGCATAAAACATAAACATCAGGCAAGAAATTCATTTCAATGGTTTTTACGCCTGCTCCCTTGCATCCTTCGCAACGGCCACCTTTTACATTAAAAGAAAAACGGCCTGGTTTATAGCCACGTATTCCGGCTTCCGGTAAGCGGGAATATAAGTTTCTAATATCAGAAAAAACACCCGTATAGGTAGCTGGATTTGAACGTGGAGTTCTACCAATCGGGGCTTGGTCAACCGTTATAACTTTATCAATATAATCAAGTCCCTTTATGGTTTTAAATGGTAATGGCTGTTGTAATGAGCGATAAAATTTTTTACTGATAATTTGATACAATGTTTGATTTATAAGTGAAGATTTACCACTTCCTGAAACACCGGTTACACAAATAAATATTCCTAAAGGAATTTGCAAGTCAACATTTTTCAAATTATTCCCCGATGCGCCGGTTAATTCTAAAAATTTGCCCGATCCTTTTCTTCGTTCTTCAGGGATATTTATTTGCAATTTTTTATTTAAGTAATTAGCCGTTAAAGAATTAGTTTTTAATATTTCGCCGGGTGTTCCTTCGCCAACAATTTTTCCACCATGAATACCGGCATTGGGGCCAATATCAATAATATGGTCGGCAGACATAATCATCTCTTTATCATGTTCAACTACAATAATAGAATTACCGAGGTCTCTAAGTTTTTTTAACGAATTTATTAGCCTGATATTATCGCGTTGATGTAAGCCAATGCTTGGCTCGTCCAGAATATATAATACATTTACCAACTGCGACCCAATTTGTGTGGCTAACCGAATACGCTGACTTTCGCCTCCTGAAAGACTTTTAGCACTTCTATTCAACGCAA
Organism: Chlorobiota bacterium; assembly: GCA_013152655.1. Classification (GTDB taxonomy): domain Bacteria; phylum Bacteroidota; class Bacteroidia; order Bacteroidales; family B39-G9; genus JAADFW01. The sequence goes on along the minus strand of JAADFW010000042.1, from coordinate 2,573 downwards.
GATAATCTAATCCAACATTTAACAAAAAATCAATTCTGGTACGTATTTCTTTTATAATCTCAATTCCAATTTTTTTCTGTTTTTCTGTTAAAAAGTTTTCAATATTATCAAACCAATAAGCTAAATCTGTCATGTCCATATCAGAAAGCTCAGCTATATTTTTATCATGAATTTTAAAGAAAAGTGATTCATTTTTTAATCGTGTACCGTTGCATTCTGAGCATTTCGATTTTTTAATAAACTGATTAGCCCAATTTTGCGAACGTCCGGAATTATTCTCTCCATTTTGCTGATTAATATAATTTACAACACCGCTGAAACTTAAAAAATAATTTGATGAGTTTCCCAGCGGAGTGTTTTTCAATTTAAAAGTTTCATCAGACCCAAAAAGTATAATATCAACCACCTCTTTAGATAATTTCTCAATTGGTGTATTTAAAGTAAACTTATATTTCTCAGCAATAGCTTCAATTTGCCAAAAAATAAACGAACTTTTATATCTTCCCAACGGGGCTATTCCACCGGCAGAAATACTTAATTTTGGATTAGGAATTATTTTTTCAAGATCAATTTCGCTTATTGTTCCCAAGCCTTTGCATGCCGGACATGCACCTTGCGGAGAATTGAATGAAAAACTATGAGGGGCAGGTTCATTATACGAAACACCACTTGTAGGACACATTAACTCTCTACTATAATGCTTTGTTTCACCGGTATCTTTTTCCATAATCATCAATATTCCCTTTCCTTGATTCATAGCCAGTTGAATACTTTGCGTTAATCTTGGCTTATCATTTTTTGATACCAGTAATTTATCAATCACAATTTCAATAAAATGTGTTTTATAGCGATCTGTCTTCATGCCATACTCTAACTCTTTGATTTCATCGTTGAGGCGTACGTGCATAAAACCTTTGCGCCTTATACTTTCAAATAATTCTTTATAATGCCCCTTTCTTCCTTTAACAACAGGTGCAAGAATAATTATTTTTTTTCCGTCATATTTCTCTAAAATAATATCAACTATTTGAGCTTCAGTATATTTTACCATTTTCTCGCCGGTAACTGATGAATAAGCAATACTTACCCTGGCAAATAATAACCTCAGGAAATCATATATTTCAGTTACTGTTCCTACTGTTGATCGCGGATTTTTATTGGTTGTTTTTTGTTCAATTGAAATTACGGGGCTTAAACCGGAGATTTTATCAACATCAGGCCGTTCCATTTTACCTAAAAACTGCCGTGCATAAGCTGAAAAAGTTTCCATGTAACGTCGTTGTCCTTCTGCGTGTATTGTATCAAAAGCAAGCGAAGATTTTCCACTTCCGCTTAATCCGGTAATTACAGTGAGCTTGTTTCTCGGAATTTTTACATCAATATTCTGTAAATTGTGTACTCTTGCTCCTAAAACGTCAATGTATGGTGTTTGTTCTATCTCTTCTTTGTAATCAATTTTTCCCAATTTAATTATCTATTAGCTTTTATTAGTTTAACATTTTAAAACTACCTTATAACCTGCTTTTTATAAAAATTAGTCAGTAAAATATAATATTGAATCTTTCGATAAGCGGTTTTCAAGATTAACTTGACGGAACCCTGTTTTTGGAATTTTGAGCCAATATTCATTTCTGTTTTCGTTCTTTAAAAAATTATCACGTAACCAGGGATTCATATATTTTAACATTTTATAATTAGTAGAATAGCTATAAGCAAAATCAGTAAAATTATCAACTGTTGAATCAATTGTTACTATATAATAAGGAATTGGCCAATATAATTCCTTTTTATCAATGTTAAAACCATAATTTTCAGGTTTCTTAAAAATATACTTTACAGCTAATAATCTAAAAATATAACGCTCAGTTTCATCACCCAAGAGTAAATCGTAATAATTATTAGTTTGCTGTCGTGCAATTTGTTTTATTAAATTCCTTCTGCCCATATTGTATGAAGCTGCTACCATTGTCCAGTTCCTGAATTTTTTATAACTTTTATTAAAATACCTGCATGCTGCTTCTGTAGATTTTTCAATATTATATCGTTCATCAATCTGTTCATTAACTTCTAAACCGTATTCATTTGCAGTACTTTCAAGAAACTGCCAAAATCCGGTAGCTCCTGCCGGCGATACTACATTTGTTAAGCCACTTTCAATTAATGCCAGGTATTTAAAGTCATCCGGAATATTATTTTCCTTCAATATTTTTTCTATTGTTGGAAAATATCTGTTTGCTCTTTTAAAAAATAGCAGAGTTTGCGAATGCCAATAAGTATTTACATGAATTTCCCTGTCAAGGCTTTCCTTTGTATCAAAGTTCTCCAGAGGAACTTGTTCACCGGCAAAATTTATATTTTGAGGCAATGTTAGCATGTATATATTGTAATTTTTATATACATGATTCAAGTTATCAGTTTTTTCAGGTTTAGAAAATGAAAATAAAAAAACAATTAACACAACAAAAATTGTAATCATTACTCCGGTAATTTTTGAATTGGAAATTATATTTTTCATCTTTCTAATTTTAAAATAGTTTTATTAATAAATTTTATATTACTTCAATAAAGTATAA
>JAADFW010000041.1 GCA_013152655.1 Chlorobiota bacterium | reverse complement strand
ACAATTCCGTTAAATGACTTGCGAATACAGCTATCCCATTTATACTTATTTATTTTGTCATGTGTTAAATGAATAATCTTCACTATCTGACTGTTTAACTGTTCATAAATAAATCACATTCCTCTAACATTGTAGAATAAACTTGTCTCCAATTCTTCCATTTTCCTATATTTGAAAAAGATTCATTATGCCAAATACTCACAAATGTTCCATCAACATTTTTAACTTGTTCAATATAGTATTTAATATTTTCTAATGCTTTTTGAGGTTTAAATTTTTTGTAATATTTAAATGTTGCATCCATAACTTGAAATGGAATAATCTTCAAATTAGTAATTCTTTCTTGTTTTAAATTATAGAATAAAAATGGATTACAAGTTCCTGCCCTGAAACCGTTTTGTGAACTATAACCCATTGAGAAATCTTCTTCAATACCTATTTTTATCAAAACTCTGTATGTGTGAGGGATTTTTATGCGCAAAAAATGACTACGGCTACGTGTTATTTTTTCTCCGGTAATTGCTGATAGAATAGCGGTTTCTTCTTTAACAAGTGCCGCAGTACTATTTGATGTGTAAGAAGGATGAATCCCAATTATATGTTTTTTACTTATATTTTTAATTAAGCGTTTAAATCTCTTATTCTTTACATTATGGCTAGTGTCGTACTTTCCATTATTCCTCAATAAAAAAAAGTAAATTGGTTTGAAATTATATTTTTTATGCAACGAATTTATATAATCATAAGTATCGTACGGATCTTTTTTTTTGAGTACCAAAACGGAGAATCTTCGCATAAGGTCTAACCATTTAAATTTGAATATTGAACGGGCAATTCCACCACCGGTTCGGTAAAAACTCTTATGTTTATATGCCCATGCATTATCAACGTCAATAGTTGGAATAAATGTAAACTGCTTGTTTGGGAAATTAAATTGCGGGTACTTTTTTATAATAATTTCTTTGAGTTTTAGCAGCCATATGTCAACAATAGGAATGTCTAAAAATCCATATTTAAATGCTACTGATTCTTCTGCAATAAACCGCTCAAATTTGTCTTTTTTATTGGTTTTATATTCTTCATACCGGGTTATTAAATAAAAACTTGCAGCAAAAATATCAAAAGGAATCTCTGCATTATTATTAGTTTGAAAAAAAACTTTAATACCTTGCCATTCGGAGATATCTATATCAATATTTCTTATTTTATTTTCAAAAAGAAGAGAATGAGGGTTAATATTAATACAATTTGATATGCTTTGGTTTGAATAATTTATTATTAGGCTATTGTAAGATTTTACTACAGAAATATCATTAGTAATTTTATACTTAACATTTAACACTGTATTAAAAATAAAGGCAACAATATATTCTAAGCGTGTTGAAATATTTTCAGAATAAATAAGAATCATTTTTACAAATTAATGGAATTAAATAGTGAAACAATATTTTTTTCTTCTTGTTCCCAACAGAGTTCTTCTTTAGCTTTTATAGTATTAAGCATCCACAACGTATATCTTTTAATATCCTTAAAAATAAATTCAATTTTATTTGCAAGTTCTTCAGGTGTTCTGTTTTTTAAAATTTCACCAACACGATATTTAATAATTAATTCCGACATTTCAGGTAAATCAGAAACTAGCACAGGAATACCGGCATGAATATAATCAAAAATCTTATTGGGTAAGGAGTATCTGTAATTTAATCCTAAATCTTCTTCTAAAGAAACCCCTAAATCAGCTTTTTCTGTATAATAATGAAGTTCTTTAAAAGGGATTTTTCCTAAAAATTTAACTTTATCTTCAAGCTTAAGTTGTTTTACCAGCTTAATTAATTCTTGTTTAATGTCTCCATCACCAATTATGTTAAAATCTACATTTTTAATATATTGCATACTTTCAATCATTATTTCCAATCCTCTTCCGATATTAAGAGCTCCCTGATAAACAATAATTTTCTTTTTTTCATTAAACCTTTTCGTATCTTTCTTTGTTATGCTATGTTTTATTGGAACATTTCTAACAATGTTCATGCTTACACCATATTTGATGGCATAATAATTAGCAACCGATTTATTAACCGTATAAGCATATTTTACTTTTGGAAGTAAACATTTTTCAATTAATTCCCATATTTTTTTTGTAAAACTCCTATGTATTAATTCAGGTACTTCAGTAAAAATTTCATGACAGTCATATACCAGTTTCTTTCTTTTAATAAATGCAGCAAAATAGTTTGCAGGCAATGTGTCCAAATCATTGGCAAGTGCAATATCAAACTTTTTAAATAGTAAGAAAAAAAATAAACGAATATTTATTTCAGCATAAAACAAAGGGCCTTTTAAGAAAATTAATTTGAACCTTTTTGTATTGTAATCTCTTTTTGTTAAATCTAAACTGTCAGGTAATCTTCTTCCAACTAAAAGTATATTGTATCCTATATTATATAAGGTTTGAGATACTTTATGTACACGTTGGTCGGTAACCAAGTCGTTAATTACTGAAATGATTACTGTTTTTTTTCTTTTTTGCATTGCTACAAATATACAAGTAAAGAAGGAATTAACCCCTTAGAGGTGGACTCAATAATAATGTATGCAATATACTATTGTAACATTGAAAAGGATAATTTTTACCAATTTATTTTAACATTAAATCTAAGAATGTACTTTTGCCTACACACTGAAAAAGTTAAATATGAATATACATAAGACACAAACCTTTTTAATTAGCCTTTTTTTATTGTTTGTTTTAACATTAAGTTCTTTTAACAAACAAAAAAAAGAAGATACTTTTAAATCACCACCTTTTATTGGGCAACATGATACCTGGGTAGATTCAGTTTTTAATTCTTTAACACTGGATGAAAAAATTGGACAGTTATTTATGGTAGCTACTTATTCCAATAAAGATTCAAGTCATATAAAATATATAACTAAATTAATAAAAGAAGATAAAATTGGCGGATTAATTTTTTTTGAAGGCAACCCATACAAACAGGCTGTTTTAACAAACTATTATCAAACTGTTTCAAAAACTCCTTTAATGATAGCCATTGATGCAGAATGGGGATTAGCTATGCGCTTGGATAGCACAGTAAAATATCCAAAACAGCTTATGCTTGGCGCAATTCAGGATAATGAGCTTATTTACAACATGAGCGAACATATTGCTAAACAAATGAGGAGGTTAGGTGTTCATATTAATTTTGCACCTGATATTGATATAAATAATAATCCTGATAATCCGGTAATAAATTTTAGGTCGTTCGGTGAAAACAGAAATAATGTTTCGCAAAAGGGAATTGCTTATATGCAAGGATTGCAAGACAATAATATATTGGCTGTAGGTAAGCATTTTCCCGGACATGGTGATACTAAATTTGATTCACATAAAACATTGCCTACTATTAATCATACAAGACAACATTTATTTGATAATGAATTATATCCTTTTCAACAATTAATTAATAATGGGCTTGGTGGTATTATGGTTGCTCATTTATTTGTGCCTGCTTTTGATTCTACCATTGATAGAGCATCAACTTTATCAAAAGTAATTGTAACAGATTTGTTAAAAAAGCAAATGGCATTTAAAGGATTAGTTTTTACTGATGCTTTAAATATGAGAGGAGTAAGAAATTATTATACTCCGGATGAAATAAATATTCTGGCAATAAAAGCCGGCAACAATGTTTTAGTTTTTCCCGATAATGTGGGTAATGCAATTAAAAATATAAAAACAGCAATTGAAAAAGGGGAAATTCCTCTTAGCAAAATTGAAACAAGTTGTAAAAAAATTCTTATGGCTAAAAGATGGTTTGGCTTAAATCAATACCAACCGGTTAAATTAAAAGGATTGAACAGCGATTTAAATAGTTCTGATGCAAAAAAAACGAATATTGAATTAGTTGAATCTGCCATCACTTTATTAAATAACAAGAATAGAATTATTCCTTTACAACAACTTGATACTCTTAAAATTGCCAGTGTTGCCATAGGTAATGGGAAAATAAAAACTTTTCAAACATACCTGAATAAATATACATACGTTAAGAAATTAGCTTTAAATAAACATGCTACAAAAAAAGAGATTGATTCTCTTCATAAAAAGCTGAAAAATTTTAATTTGATAATTGTCAGTATTCATAATACAAGCCAATCACCTTCAGGTAAATATGGTATTACAAAAACTGAAGTTGAATTTGTTACAAAATTAGCTATTCATAAAAATGTAATTCTTGATGTTTTTGCTAATCCTTATTCATTAAATAGTTTTAAAACCAGTAACCTGAGTTCTGTCATTCTTTCTTATGAAGATAGCAGGCTTTCGCAGGCATTATCTGCTCAGCTTATTTTTGGCGGAATAAAAGCACTGGGCAAATTACCGGTTTCATTAAATAAATTTAATATTAACAGTGGAATTGTTATCGATTCAACTATTCGTTTAAAATATACCATACCTGAAGATTTGTGTATTGAGCCAAATCTATTAATAAAAGTTGATTCACTTGCCGAAAATGCCATAACCAATAAAGCAACTCCGGGATGTCAGATTCTTTGTGCAAAAGACGGGAAGGTGTTTTATGAAAAATCCTTTGGCTATTATACTTACGATTCAATAAACAAAGTCAGAAATAACAATATATACGACTTGGCATCTATTACAAAAGTTGCAGCCACTACTTTATTATTAATGAAAATGTACGATGAACAAAAGCTTTTGCCGAACGATTTATTATCAGAACATATTTGTGCTTTAGATACAACTAATAAAAAAAAAATGAAATTAGATGATATTCTTCGCCATCAGGCATCGCTGAAAGCATGGATGCCATTTTACCGGTCAACTATTGTTAATTCTCTTCCTGATTCAGCTATATATTCAAGAATAAAATCGGATGACTATTCGATACAAGTAGCTGATAGTCTTTATATTACAAAAGATTATTCGGAGAGTTTGTTTGATTCAATTTTTGCCTCACCATTGCGCGATACAAATGATTATAAGTATAGCGATTTAGGGTTTTTCATGTTTAAAAAAATGATTCAGAATGAGGAGCATACAAAACTTAATCTTTTTGTTGATTCTGTGTTTTATAAGCCACTTGGGTTGAAAACAATGGGTTTTCTTCCTTTAAAAAGAAACAAGAAGGGAAACATTGTACCAACTGAATGGGATACTGTTTTCAGAAAACAGTTATTACAAGGATATGTACACGATCAGGGTGCTGCAATGCTCGGTGGAGTTGGAGGCCATGCCGGATTATTTTCCGATGCCAATGATTTGGCAATTATTATGCAAATGTTAATGAATTACGGCAGATATGGAGGGAAACAATTTATTAATGCTGAAACGGTTAAATTATTTACCACAACTTCTGCAAATAACCCGAACAACAGGCGTGCCTTAGGGTTTGACAAGCCTGAAATGGATTACAGTAAAGAAGGGCCGACGTGTCAGTGTGTTTCGGATAGAAGCTTTGGACACACCGGATTTACCGGTACTATTGCATGGGCTGATCCGGTTACAAAAATAGTATATATATTCCTGTCAAACAGGGTTTATCCTAACCAGAATAATGCAAAATTGGTTGAAATGAATGTTAGGACAAATATTCAACAAGCTTTTTATGATGCAATTTATTGGTAAATTATAGCTAATTAGAGAAAAAATGAAACTATTTAAACTAATAATTATTATTATATTTTTTTGGAGGAGTACTGGATATAATCAAGATTTTCCACCTCCAACTAACTTCTATGCCGATTTTCAGCAAGATTCTATCTACCTTAGCTGGCAAGCCCCTGGGGCTAAATCTTTTTCACACTATAATATTTATTTTCAAGGATTCCAAGGTGGACTGCAAATACAAATAGGCTCAACTACAGATACTATATTTTCTGTTCCTCATCCGACTTTTGCATATAATCAATGTTATGGAATTTCTGCTGAGTATATTAACCCAATAGGAAATTCTGATACACTTTGGACTTGTAGTGTAATTCCTTTACTATGGGTTTTACCTACTCGGGTAAATTTTGAAGAAGGAGCATATAGTAGCGGAATGGTTGCGAACATTATTAAAGGTTATGATAATTGGGAACTTACAGATAGTATTTTTTACTCGCAAGGTCATTCTGCGAAATTTACATCTGATTCCAATAATTTCAGATCAATACTGACTACAACGGCAATTCAAATTAATGATAATGAAACGCCTAAATTGAGTTTTATGTGTAAAATTCCTGGTAATCAGGGAAATTCTGATACTTTAAAACTATATTATTATAGTTCAGGAAATTGGCATCAAATATTTGAACCTCTTTCATCAATTGAAGAATGGCATTTAGTAGAATACTCACTTGAATCATTGCCATCTTCATTTCATTTTGGATTTGAAGCAATTTCAGGTAAAGGAAATGGAGTTTTTATTGATGACATTGTATTTGAAGATAAAAAGTTAAATAGTAAGATTATTGTTGACACAAACAAAATTTGGAGTGTTATAACATATTTTTATTATCCCTGGTCTGCGGAGACAAACTTTATCAGATTTACTATAGATACTATAATTGGCAATAATAGTTATAAAAAAGTAATTAGGTCAAGTAATGAATCTCAGATTAACTGGACTTTTTTCGGTTATATACGTGAAGATTCAACAAAAAAAGTTTTTTATAGACTAAATGAAAATAAGACGGAAAAATTAATTTATGATTTTAATGTTCAGTTATATGATACAATAACTGTATTTAGTTTATATAACTTTGAAAATGAAACCTTTGATAGCCTTATTTATATTGTGAGTTCAATTGATAGTCTGTTAATAGGTGATTCTTATAAAAAACAATTTCATTTAGATTATTTTGAATCACATGTCCAAGAGCATGACATTGAACAATGGATTGAAGGAATGGGAAGCATGAGCGGAATATTACATAATGAAACCGTTTTAGTCGGACGTGATGGATTTTCGCTATTGTGCTTTACAGAAAATGATACATTACAATTTATTAAATCCAATTATACATCCTGTTATTATGAATATTCAGGAATTGAAATTAAGAATAGTCAAAAATTAAAAGTATATATTACTCCTAATCCTGTTAAAAGTACATCTGTATTGTCAATAGTTGGAAATATAGATTCAAAAGAGATTAAATTGGAAATATTTAATATGTCGGGTGAACTTATTATCAATAAAATGATTAAAAATAGCTTTATTATAAAAAAATCAGATTTTGAACCAGGATTATACATTTATAAAGTCATTGACTCAAAAGGAAAATATTTTGAAGGTAAAATAATGGTACGATAACGGTGAGTATATGAAAAGTAGGCGATTTAGAAGCTCAAAACTTTTAATTTACAAGAAAGTTTAAACGGGCTACACACCTTGATATTACTATTGTCTCGCCTATTTTTTATATACATTGTCGTGGGTAGTGATTTTTTCAGGAGAAATCTCTATAACCTTTCCTTCTCTTGAAACAATTAATGGAGTTTTTTTATATTTTTTAAACTCAATCAATTTTTTATATGCTCTTTCTAATCCTTCTATTATTTTTTCACTATTATCCATAATTATTTCAATTTATATAATTTCAACAAGCTATCCCATTTATCGTGATTTTTTACAAAGCTGTTTATACTATTTTTGTAAGCAATAATTTCATAAGGCTCTCCTGAATTATCAATAAACATCCATTCATCAACGATGGATTCAAATATGTTATAAAAATTTCTTAATCCATTCTCATATCTCCGTCTAATAACACTTTCAGGAATATTATGTCCACCTTCTTTTACTCTAGTTTCAACTCTTTTAACAGCTAAATCAGATGTTCGTAACCAAAAAAATAACAAAGTAACATGGTATCCTTTTTCTTTTGCGTCAAGAACAAGATTCTTATAACTTTTTGTTGTCAAAGTTGTCTCGAATGCAAAATCCTGTCCTTTTTCAATCAATTTGTTTATCCTATCAAGCATTAATCTTCCTGCCTGAATAGCTGCATGTTCAGGTTTAAAAGGAGAAAGTCCTTTTGCTATTTCATCAGCATTTACAAATTCCTCACAATCTAATATTTCAGGTAAAATAGAATAAGAAGCAGTTGTTTTTCCTGCCCCGTTGCAACCAGATATGATAAAAAGTCTTTTCAAATTATTTCTGTTTTTTTGCAAATTTACTTATTTTGCATATCTGATACTAATTAAACACAAGCTTTCTTTTCATTACCCACAACTGGCTATAAATACTGTCGGCGTTGCTTAGAGCTACACCAACAGTAAAAAGTAAAAAATATTTGTTCATTTTCGTTCAGAATGAATTCATAAACGAACAATAGTTAAACATAATATGAATAGTTGTAATATTTAAAACAATTAGAATTAAGTGTTTAAATTGGTTGGTGTGAATATTGTTTGCTCAATTCTTCTTTGAATATTTATTAAATACTACTTTTGAATTATTATTTTTCACTAACCCAAAAGAATTGATATGAAAAAACTATTTTTTTACTTAACAATTACTATCCTTATGTTTAATTTAACATCATGTAATAACTCTACTAATAATTTAGGTGTACTTCCTGCCATTGATCCAGCAAATATGGATACTACCGTTAGTCCGGGCAATGATTTGTTTCAATATGCCAACGGAATATGGATGAAGAACCATCCAATTCCCGAAGAGTATAGTCAATATGGTGCTTTTCAAATATTGTTTGAAGAGAATAATGATAAATTGAAAAAATTAGTTGATGATTTAATTGCTGATAAAAATTCAAAACCAGGAAGCGTAAAGTCTAAAATTAGCCACTTTTTTATCCAGGGAATGGATACTGTTAAAATTGATGAATTAGGAATCAAACCGCTTCAAAAATATTTAGATCAAATTAATAAAATACAAACACAGCAAGATGTTATAGCATATATTTCTATGATGCATTCTTACGGATTAAGCCCTGTTTTTAATTCATACGGATATGCTGATATAAAAAACAGCGACTGGGTAATTACTCAAATAAGCCAGGGAGGCTTAGGATTGCCTGATAGAGATTATTATTTACAAGACGATGAACGATTTAAGAATATTAGAAATGAATATGTAAAACATATTGCCAAAATGTTTGTTTTAGCAGGTGAATCTGAAGAAAAAGCTGGGGAAATGGCACAGTCTGTAATGCATTTTGAAACTCAACTGGCTACTGCTTCAATGTCAAGGTTGCAACGAAGAGATCCTGATTCAACTTATCATAAAATGAATTTCTCAGAGTTAAAAAATTTAGTTACTAACATAGATTGGGATTATTATTTTAATACCATTCATATTCCTGATACAGTTGCAATTAATGTAGCTCAGCCTGAGTTCATGAAGGAAGTTGGCAATATGTTAACTCAAACTTCACTTGATGATTGGAAAAACTATTTACAGTGGAATTTAATTGATCATAATGCTAATTATTTAAGTTCCGGTTTTGTGAAACAAGATTTTGAGTTTTTTGGCAAAACTCTCTCAGGAAGAAAGAAAATGAGAGAACGATGGAAAAGAGTAATGAGTGCAACAAGCCGTTCAATAGGCGAAGGAATTGGACAACTTTATGTTGAAAAATATTTCCCGCCAGAAGCAAAAGAAAGAATGATTGAATTAGTTATGAACCTGAAAAAAGCTTTAAAAAACCGTATTGAGAATCTGGATTGGATGGGTGACTTAACCAAAGAAAAAGCACTTGAAAAGTTAGATGCAATGAAAGTTAAAATTGGATATCCTGACAAATGGAAAGATTATTCAAAACTGGAAGTTAAAGATGATTCTTATGTAGAAAATATGTTTAGAGCCCGTAAATTTGCTACTGAATTTAATTATAATAAAATTGGTAAAAAAGTTGACAAAGATGAATGGGGAATGTCGCCACAAACTGTAAATGCCTATTATAGCCCTACTAAAAATGAAATAGTTTTTCCGGCTGCTATTTTGCAATTTCCTTTCTTTAATATGGCTGCTGACGATGCAGTTAATTATGGCTCAATTGGTGTAGTCATTGGGCATGAAATGACTCATGGCTTTGATGATCAGGGAAGAAAATTCGATAAAAACGGAAACCGGAATGACTGGTGGACAGAAGAAGATGCTAAAAAATTTGAAGAAAGAACACAGATACTTGTGGATGAGTATAATTCGTTTGATGCATTAGACTCAAATTTTGTTGACGGTAAATTAACCTTAGGAGAAAATATTGCTGATTTTGGTGGTTTAACTGTTGCTTACGAAGCTTTAAAAATGTCGTTTAAAAATAATAAAGAACCGGCAGATATTGACGGATTTAATTATAAGCAAAGATTTTTATTAGCTTTTGCACAAGTATGGCGTCAAAATATTACCGATAAACAGCTTCTTAGGAACCTGAAAGAAGATGTTCACTCGCCCGGAAAATTCAGGGTTAACGGGCCAATTCCTAATATGCCGCTGTTTTATGAGGCATTTAATGTGAAGCCGGGAGATAAATTATATATTCCTGTGGAGAAAAGAGCTGTAATTTGGTAGAATTATTATTGAAAGTATAAAAAAGGGTATTTAAAAAAGAGATAATTTTTAAATACCCTTTTTACTTTATTATACTTGCTATTTTAATACATTTATTGTTTCTATAATTTCTTTTTTATTTAATATGCGTGTAATAATTGACGACAAAATACCATTTAGTAGAGGCATTCTGGATAATTATGCTGAGGCAATTTATTTACCGGCTGAAAAAATATCCAATAATAATTTAAAGAGTGCTGATGCCTTAATAATTAGGTCGGTAACTAAATGTAATGAGAAGTTGTTAAGAGGTACAAGTGTAAAATTTATAGCTACTGCTACTATTGGTTTTGATCATATTGATATAGATTATTGCCGGAACAATGGGATTGTATGGAAAAACGCTCCCGGATGCAATTCAACTGCAGTTCAACAATATACTGTTAATTCTATAATTCATATTTGTCATCAATATCACCTTGACTATAAGAAACTTACCATTGGTGTGGTAGGGGTTGGGCATATAGGTTCAAAAGTTGTCCGGTCTTCTGAAGTATTGGGATTAAATGTATTAATGAACGACCCACCAAGAGCAAGAAGAGAAGGGAATAACAAATTTGTTGATATTGAAACCATAAAAAAAGAATCTGACATAATTACCTTTCATGTTCCGTTAACTATGAAAGGAATTGACAAAACCTACTATCTGGCTAATGATGATTTTTTAAAAACCTTACGTAAAAATCCTTTTATTATTAATACATCAAGAGGTGAGGTAATTGACAATAATGCCTTGCATAATGCTGTGAGTAAAAAGTATATTCAAAAACCAATTTTAGATGTTTGGGAAAATGAGCCTGTAATTAATGAAGGCTTGGCTCAGAATACATTGATTGCAACACCTCATATAGCAGGGTATTCAATTGAAGGAAAAGCAAGAGGCAGTTTATTTGCGATTTTGGAAATAGCTAATTTTTTTCATTTAAATATTAATACACAGGGAGCTGAAAAAATAATTGTGCCTGAAAAAAAAGAGTTAATTTTTGACTGTAATAGCAGAACTATTGAATCTTTATTAAATAGTACTTACTCTTTAATTAATGATCATCAGCTTTTCATATATAATCTTCATAATTTTGAAAAACTAAGGTCTGAATATAATTATAGGCATGATTATTCAGGATATAAAGTTTTGTTAATGAATTGTACTGATGAAATTGAGAATAAAATTGAAAAATTGGGTTTTGAACTTTCTGTTTAAAATCTTTTAAACTAACACGATTGTCACCTCCGAAATGGAACAAGAGTAAGAATGAAATTCAGGGAAAGAGAAAATTCCAATAGTAACCGAAGCATTTCCCTTTTAAAGTTAAAAAAGTATAATATTTTAGTTTTTTGCCAATTAATTTAGTTAATTTGAGTATTTAAATACTTAATTATAGCAAATGTCTAATATTGTTAATTTATCAGAAGCTTCTTCAATTGCAATTCATAGTATGGTTTTAATTGCCAAATCAGATAAGTTGCTTAATGTGATTAAAATCTCAGAATTAACGAGCACTTCAAAACATCATGTAGCTAAGATTTTACAACGATTAGTAAAAGAAGACTTTTTAATTTCTCATAGAGGCCCTTCAGGTGGGTTTGCTTTAAAAGCTAATCCAAATGAGCTCAATTTTTTACAAATTTATGAATCTATTGAAGGTAAAATTACAATACCTGAATGCCATATGAATAAACCGGTTTGTCCTTTTGATAAATGTATTATGAACAATGTTGTTAAGAACATGACAATACGTTTCAGAGACTATTTAGAAAGCCAGTATTTGTCGGAATATATTTAATTACCCTGTTTATTCCCAAACTCCATTAATACTTTCGTTGCAATTTGGACATTTACCGTTAATAATACTATTTTTAAGAATAGTAAATCCTTTTCGTTCAATTAGTAATTCCTTGCAATTTGGGCAATAGGTATTCTGACTGTTTCGCCCCGGAACATTGCCAATATAAATATATTTTAATCCGGAATTTAAGGCTGTATTTCTGGCTTTTTCTAAAGTTGCGAGTGGAGTTGCAGGTAATTGCGTTAATTTGTAAAGTGGATGAAACCTGCTAAAATGAAGTGGAGTATCAGCAAAATTATTTTCATACAACCAATCACACATTTTTTTAATCATATCCATATCATCTGTCCATGAAGGAATTACCAGATTGGTAATTTCCAGCCAAACGTTTTCTTCTTTCAGAATTTTTAATGTGTTCAGTATAGGTTCAAGCTTTCCTGCATTTAGATGTAAATAAATATCTTCACTAAACGATTTTAAATCAATATTAGCAGCATCAATTACTTTACTTAATTTTCGCAGTGGTTTTTCATTAATATAACCGGCTGAAACCAATATGTTTTTAATATTATTTTCACGGGCAATTTTAGAAGTATCGTAGGTATATTCATAAAATGTTAATGGCTCAGAATAGGTATATGCAATTGATTCACAATTCATTTCAATACATTTACTTACAACTTGCCCGGGCATTAAATCGTAATTTTGTGTTTCTTTCGGGCTAAATTGAGAAATAGTCCAATTCTGGCAATTTAAACATGCTAAGTTACAGCCGGCTGTTGCTATTGAGAAAGCTTTACTTGATGGAAGGAAATGATATAATGGTTTTTTTTCAACCGGGTCAACATGAGCTGCACAAGGGTTGCCGTATGCCATTGTATAAATCTTATTGTCTATGTTTATTCTGTTGTGGCATACACTAACTTCATTTAATTTTAAAGTACATTCATTCGGGCAAATCAAACACTTAATACCACGTGGAGTTTCAGTATAAAAATCACCTTCTTTGCTCCATTTCCATAATTTGTCTGATTTACTAAAATTTTCTATGAAAGATGAAGTTGTTGCAATAGCTGATAAATTTGTAAAAACACACCCAACACCTGCTAAGCCATATTTTAAAAACTGCCGTCTATTGTTTTTCATTTTATTTGGTATGTAAATTAGTATTCTTCCATTATAAATTTAAGAAAAATATTTACCGGTTCTAAGCCAATTAATTGAAATAATTAAAAAATTGAGTAATGCTATCAATAATAGCGTTTGAATTATTCCCAAAAATGGAATAAATACTATTGAAGTTAAAACCGACCCTAATGCTGATCCGGCAAGGTCTGCACCATAACTGGACGAAGAAATATTTATTATTGAGTTAGTGTTTATATGAGTAGCAATTGAAAATAAAATTCCTGTTAGAACTGATACAGAAAATATTATTAAAACAAAAATGAAATAGACTATAAATGAAGGAATCATAAACTTTTTAAAAAGAATTAACAACCCGATAATGATAAAATTAAGCAATCCTAAAGCAAGCTGATATTTATTAAATACTTTAATGTTTGTTTTGCTTGTTATTCTTTTATTAAAATAGGCGCCTATAGCAAGTCCTGCCATAAAAAACATTATTAAAATGCCAATCATTTGAAAAACAAACCCATAAATTACCTGAAAAGCAAATATTAGTACAAACTGAATGGAAGCTCCGGAAAAGCCAACTGTAAAAAGCCCTAGTTTTAACGGTTTTAAAAATATAATAAAAACAAGAACAAGAACAAGAAATATAAAAAGAGCAGGCTTATAATTTGATTTGAAATAATCTAACCAATGAGCTATATAATAAAAATAGGCAGCAGGTTTATAGTCTGTATTTAATTCTGTATCGGGTAGCATATTGCTTTCCAAATATTTGCTTCTTTCTTGTAATAAATAATCATCAAGGTAATATTCATTTACATATTCATTTTCAAAATCATGTTTATTTAATAATGTCAAATAATTTAATTGCAGTAATTTGTCAGAAGCTATTAAGTAATTATATTCACCCGGTATTATCCTGACATTTTTAAACTTGCTTTTTAAAGAATTGTAAATTACCGATTGAACTTTAACAGAACTATTACTAATGTAATTGTAAGTTGATGGCAGTTTTAAAATAATAACAGCTTTAGGAGTAACAATTTTCTTTAAATCAGCAAAAAAATCGGTAGTATAAAATCGGTTGGTTTGTGCAGTAACAGGGCCGGGTAAATCTAAAATAGCAATGTCGTATTTTTTACTTGTTTTTTTAATAAAAATCTTAGCATCTTTTAATATGATATTTAGTTTTTTATTATTCAAGGATTCGGTAAAAATTTTACCGGTTCTTATTATCCACGGGTTAAGTTCGACATAATCAATCTGTTTAATATTGTACTTATTTATTTCATTGGCAAGGCCTTTTATTCCTCCGGAGATTAATAAAACATTATTTATTGTATCTTTTTGAAGCATGGCAAAATGCACTAATTCTTCATTTTCAATAACATTATTGGTTGAAAAAAGTAAAACGGAATTTTCAAAAAAATTAATTTGATCTTCATTCTTTGTAACAATTAAATTTCCATAGGGCGTGTCTTTGTTAATTACAATATTCTGATTTTTATATAAAAAATGTTTGGAAAAAGTATCAATATCAAATACAAAAAATGTTAGTATTAGTGCCAAGGCAATAAGTAGCCGGCTAATTAAATTTTGAAATCGTATTTGGCCGGCTGAATAGAATTTCAAAACAACAAGGTTTATGATAAACAGCGTTGTTAGTATTTGTATTGAATGAAAAAAATAAACCAATATAAAATTAAAAACTACGCCTCCTGTTAAACTTCCTATTGCCTCAAATGCGTATGTTTTGTCAATAAAGTTTTGTTTATATTTTTGCGAGAGTTGAAAAGATAAATGCGTAAAAAGATATCCTGATAAAAAGCAAACCGGGAATAAAATAATGAAAGTTGAATAAATAATCTGGTATAAACTTATGATACTTCCGGGGAGGAAAACGCTGTTTTTTAAAGAATTAATTGAAAATACAATTATAATTGATAGTATAGGAAGCAACAATAAAACAAATTTAACAAATCTGTCGGAATGCTTTATTTTATGGGAATATTTTCCCAGGTACGCTCCTAATCCTGTAATAATCATCCAGTTGGATAGAACTATTCCTATAATTAACTCATTACCGCTTATGATTGAAAAAATCTCACGAATAAGAACTAATTGTATAATTATGGCTGAAAATCCTAATAATAAAACAGGGATTTTATCTCTCTTTTTGTAAGGTGATTGAATAGTTTTGTTTAAATACGATTTTTGTGTTTCGTTGTATCTTTTTAGTTTATTTTTATCATTGCTGAAAATATGCCAATAGTATTTCCAATGGTTAATAAAATGAAATACTGAAATTATAGCCATGGCAATACCAAAATTCACATGCCAGTTCAATAGTTCTTTTAAATAGGGGATATCCCATTTATAATTTACCTGGGCAGCCAATAAAATTCCCAATATAGCTGTTACCAAAAAAGTTAAAAGAAGAATTACATTCCAAATTTTCAGGTGTGTGTTTTTTTTTAGGATATACAGTTTGGAAAAGCTCCAGGTTATTAAATATAAAAAAGAGGAGAAAAAAATTAGTGATATTAGTAAATATGGAGTTTTCACAAGTGTTTAATTTTAGTATTAAAAATACACCTGAAAAATTATACAGCCTTTTTTAAAGATTAGTCTTTTACTATTTTTTTTGTAATTATTTCATTGTCGGAAATAAGCGTTACTAAGTAAAAACCAGGTGATAGCGATGATAAATTAATTTCTATATTACCTGAGTTTAAATCATTTGAATTGAATTTTTCCATTACTTTTTCACCAAAATAATTATAAACAATTATACGATTAAGTTTAAATAATGTGCCTTTTTCAATAGTTAACCTGTCTGAAACAGGATTAGGGTATATATTAACAAAGCTATTTTCTTTTGGTACAATCTCAGTACCAACGTATGAACAAGTAATTGGAAAAATAGCATGATTCAAGGATATACTCCATGAATTTGTACTGCTGTACGGATACCATAATCCGGTACTTAGCATTTCCCAACCGGTATTTGTTGCGTTGTCACCTTCGGCATTTGTAACTAATCCAACGTATTCATCAGGTTCAGTGGGTAAGTACACGCCAACATAAAAAGGCCCGTTTATTTCAATTGCATCTGTAAAAGAAACAATGGTTAAATCGTTGTTTTCTACATCGGTTACTATATCACTCAACGCTTTAGTATTTGAACCAATTTGGTTGCCCGGTTCTCCATTGTTATCTTCCCAAACAGCAAAAGTTAAATTACTAACACTGCCGCTTGCTGCGCCAAAATAAAAAATTACACCGGTAATTATATCATGTGAATTGGTGCTTTCAAAATATTCTGCTTTTGCAAGATCTCCGTATTCATTATTTCCGGCTAAATATCCGCCCTCCTGAGTGGTATAAAGAGTAGATGTACCAATAAAATTTGATAAGGTATCACATCCTGCAATTTCTCCACCGTTAGGGTCAAAGCCATCAAGTGTTACAACTCCTGAATTGTCAGGGTCAAGC
Source organism: Chlorobiota bacterium (assembly GCA_013152655.1). Lineage (GTDB taxonomy): Bacteria > Bacteroidota > Bacteroidia > Bacteroidales > B39-G9 > JAADFW01. Next base: position 15,820 of record JAADFW010000041.1, on the reverse strand, counting down.
CAGTATTTTAATTGTTCATCATTATTCGGATAATCAGCCCAAGACATTGAAAATTTAGCAAAATAATCGTTTACGGAATTTGAACAAGATGCTTCACCTCCGGTTAAATCGCCAATAATTCTTTGATTTTCATCAAATAGCGGGCATCCTGAAGAACCTCCTTCAGTAGTTCCAACTTCCCAGCTATGAATCCACCAGTGTGAATTAATATCGTATGTAGAACCGTAATTTCCGGTTGTTGGAGGATCATCGTCAATCGATATTTTCTTTACATCTCCACTTGGATGATGAATACTGACAGTATTTTGGGGAATGTTTTCACTACGGTTCCAGCCTGCAAAATAAGGATTAAAACTAGCAGGTATATCGTCATTTAATTCTAACAGACAAAAATCAAGTTTATGGTCGGGTCCTGTGGCTTTTATGGTTGAGCCGGAAATTGTTTGAGTTGTTATTCCGTCAATACCGTTACAAGTAGGGCTTTCATAATTAAAATAAAATATAGAAGTAGCTGCTTCGTCAGTAGTACTAATGCAGTGATTTGCAGTAAGATAGTATGGTGTTTCATCTTGCCTCGTATTATTAATTAATGCACCGGAACAAAGCTTACTTCCGTCTATTATTATGCGGGTAACTGAATGTTTAACTTTTTGCCAATCGTTTCCTTCAGTACAGTTTATATCAACATTACATTCACCCGATGCACCAAACTGGTCATCCTTTTCATGAAATAGTTTTAATATATTTCTATAATCATGCGAAACCGTTCCTATTGTAAGTAATGATTTTCCTTTTTCTGATGCAGGTTCAAAATATTCAACAACAACATAATCTCCAAAAACCGGTTCTGTGGCAAGCAAATTATTTATATTATTGTTTCTATTAGTATATCCGCCAATTGAATAACTTTCTTCTAAATTATAAATGTATAATTTAGCTCCTTGTGGTAAGTAAAATTTTGAAAATATTATATTAATGGAATATGCATGCGGTGAGTAAATGCCTAACTTCCAAACTCTTGATCCATCAGGTAAGTTAATCCATGAACCTGAATTATTTAAGCTGTAATTAACATCAAACGATTTAGCAAATCTGTAACTCTCTTTTTCATATTTGCCAATAAACCTGTCTTCCTGCTCCATTACCGGAATATCAAATGATGGCATTGTTTCAGTAGGAAAAGAATAATTAGTCAGGTCTTTTTGATAGCTTAAAGGTTGTCCGCCAATATTTAATTGTGAATAACCAGATAGAAACCCTATACATAATATAAGGGCAAGTATAAAATTCTTTCGCATGTTTACCGGCTTTTAATGAGAGAAATAAAAAAAGTTTGGTACAGATTAATATCTCAAAGTTAGCATTTTTTTTATTGTTTTTCTAAAGTAACTTCAAGGATACTATCTTTTTAAAAGATAGTATCCTTCTTCCAGAAAGAGAGTATCCTTGAACTTAAATATTTTATTTTTTATTCTAAAACTTGTCTAACTACATCAATAACAGTTCCATCTACCCATTTAATAGCTGCAACAACTTTATCACCCAATTTTGGCTTGGTAGGTTTACCACATATTTTTTCCGCTTCGTCTTTTAGTTCCCTGATGGTTTTTAGTGGTAATCCTGAGTTTTTTGCTTTGTCTATTAAATCCTTTCTTTTTGGATTTATAGCAATTCCACGTTCAGTTACAATAACATCTATTAATTCACCAGGCCCGCAAACTGTTGTTACTTCATCTACTACAACCGGAATTCTGTCACGGAATAAAGGTAGTGGAAGTATAACGGTTTTAGAGAAAAGACAGTTTTGCCATCCACCAATACCGTGTAATAAATATCCATCTGAATGTGTAACTACATTTGCATTAAAGTTTATATCCACCTCTGTTGCACCTAGTATAACAACATCCAGAATTCCTGCAAAATTTCCTTTGCTGTGGTAATTATAACTGGTAAACGGACTGGTCCATACATGATTTGGATTTTCTGCCATTGAGCGCACTCCATCAAGGTCAAATGTTTGTCCGTCGAGAATATAATCTATTAAGCCTTCTTCTAACATTTTTACAAGATATTTGTTACTTCCTCCTCTTGCAAAGCGTCCTTTTATGCCTTTCTTTTTCATTATGTTTGCAAAGTATTCGCTAACAGCCAAAGAAGTTCCTCCTGCACCGGTTTGAAAAGAAAACCCTTCCTGAATAATTCCGGTAACATCACAAAATTTTGCTGTCATTTCGGCTAAAAGTAAGCGGTCAGGGCTTTTGGTAATTTTAGTAGTTCCTGAAATAATTTTTTCAGGAATACCTATTTTATTCATTTTAACAGTATAATCAACATAATTACCCTGAATTTGCCATGGGATGCATGGAAATGGAACCATATTATCTGTAACAACAATTACCTTATCAGCGTACTGTGAATCAGCCAGTGCAAAGCCTAATAGCCCGCTGGTTGATTGGCCGAATAAGCCATTTGCATTACCAAAAGGGTCGGCACATGCTGCACCTATTACAGCAATGTCAATTTTGACTTCTCCATCCTGAACAGCCTGATACCGTCCACCGTGAGAACGTAAAACAGCGGTTCCTTTCATTTTTCCTTCCGAGCAGAATTTTCCTAAAGGGCCATTCATGCTGGCTTCAATTCTTTGAATAGTTCCATCTTCAAGGTATTGAATTAAATGTTCGTGACATGGAAATGAAGCAGAGGGAAACCAACGTAAATTTTTCACACTTAGTTCTTTTGCAATATCAAAAATTTGATTGGCTATTAAATCCCCATTTCTAAAATGATGATGTGTAGAAATGGTCATGCCATCTTTTAACCCGGCTTTTATTAACGCTTCTTTTAAAGAACTTACCGTTTTGTTGCCATCAAGTGGAAAGTCCACATTTGATGGGATATAGGGAGCATGTTTTTTTCCTTCAGGTTTATACTTGCCTACTCCTTTAAAAGGAATTACCTGTTCGCCATTAATTTCTGTAGGAACTAATTTTCCTATTGCATTTTTAACAAATTCCATATTATTAGTATTTTGGTAGTGTTCTAAATAGCTTTATTATTTAAAAAATCTTTTCTCCAGTTTTCAGGTAACATATTAAGTTTTACAGCTAAATCAATAATTTTTTGAGCTCTTTTTACAACCGGAGGATCTATCATTTTTGTACCGAGTGAAACTACACCAAGGCCTTTTTCACTTGCTTCAATAAATGCGTTAACTATTTTTTTTGCTTTTTCAATTTCAGCTTCTTCAGGAGCATAACCTTCATGTATTACTTTTATTTGTCGCGGGTGAATGCATCCCATGCCTTCAAATCCCAGCGATTTTGAAATTTTAACATTTTGCCTTAATCCTTCTTCGTCTGCCACATCGGAAAATACAGAATCAATAGCCTGAATACCTGCTGCTTTGCAAGCATTAACCAGTCGTGTACGTGCATAAAAAGATTCAGTAGCTTCTTTTGTTCTTCTGGCACCTAAGTCTGCGGTATAATCTTCTAATCCAATAGCCAGTGCTACAACATTTTCTGATGAGGATGCTATTTCATAAGCCATTTCAACACCTAAAGCACTTTCAATAATTGGCATAAGAAAAACCGGCTGTTTAATATTGAATTTTGTTTTTAATTCATTAATTTTTTCTTCTAATTTGTGAATTTGTTCAGCACTTTCGCATTTTGGAAATAAAATTAAATTAACATTATGCGGAATAATGTATTTTAAATCATCTAATCCGCCAGGGAACTGATTAATACGAACCATGCGTTCAGCACCATAAAAATTTACCTGCCTTAAAGCATTTCTGACAAGTAATTGTGCTTCTGCTTTTTTAGCCGGTGCAACTGAATCTTCAAGGTCAAGAATAATACCGTTGGGTTTATGAACTCCGGCATTTAGCATCATACTAGGCGTATTGCCGGGCAAATAAAGCCTTGAGAATCTAAATTGCTCTTTTGGGGTTGAATATGTGTTTTCTTCTATTAGCGGAAGTAAATATTCTTTATCAGTTTTTATTGCTTGTTTTATGCAAGCTTCTAAACGGGCAGTTAAAACAAAAGGAAGTGCCCCGGTATCTGTAATATCAATAGAGGCATTTTTTATATCAAAAAATGAACAAACTTCTTTAGAAGTATTTATAATATCTTCGCCATAAAGCTTCTTAACTTTACTTTCTAAATTAATTTTAATTCCACCACTACCGGTTAATTCAAGATTCATAAGGCAGTCCGACCTTATTCTTCCACCGGTATTGCCTGCTTTAAATATTTTTTTAGCCATTTTACTTTATTTTATTTCAGTTTTATAAAGTGAACGAAAACAATAATTAAGAATTTGCCAGCAAAGATAATAATCCAAAATTGTCGGCAATTATTTACACTATGTTTTATAATAGTTATTTGAACAAAATTGAAATGATGTACAAAATTTTTAACTTAGTAAACTTATTATTATGTTTTGAACAACTAAATAAATATTGTACAGGATATTCAACTAATTACCATTGTATTATGCTTAAAAAAAGTTTTTATTTGGCAAATTTAATAATACTGTTTTTTACAATTCACCTGTCGGCACAAGAAAAAGTACCCACGGAAAAAACATTTTTGGATTCGGCTATTGTGGAATATATTCCGGGTAGTTTAAAGAATAGTAATTTAATTATTGAAAAATTGAAAGAAAGTTTTTCCGGTGATATTGAGGATTTTAAAATTCATTTTCAATTTAATTTATTACTAAGTTCTAATCCAAATTCAACAGGCAATGTTGTTACAATACAACTATTAAATATAAAAGCAACTGATAATATTATCTATAAAGGCTTTAATATTACTTCTTTTCTTCAACCTTCAAATGTTTCAATAGTTTTTGACGTAAGAAAAGATGGACAAAATATTACTCATTTTGAAAGTAATAAAGCCATGATTTCAAAGAATAATTCAAAAAGAATTGTTTTTAATTATAATGGGTTCGATTATTTTACGGTTAATGATATAGTTAATAAAATTTACTTTTTTAATTATAGCGATAAAACAAAAGAAAAATTTGATAATAAAACAAATCAGATTGATGATTATTATAATTATTTAGCACTTATTAATCTGGAACTGAATTCAATAAAAGAAATTGACTTGAAGAATATAGATGAATTAGTTAAGTATAGAAACCAGGTTGAAAAAACTAAAAAATTTATTAAAAGTGTTGAAAACAAGAAATTCAACGCTAAGTTAAATTTGAATAATAACGACCCTGCTGATTTTATTGTAAAGTTAAAAAACCTGCAAGCCAATACAAAAAAGTATGAGGAGCAAATAAATTATGCTTTACAAAATATGCATGTAACTTATTATAAAAGGGGATTACTATATTTAGAGCAATATGATACTATTTCGGCAACAAAATATTTTAGAAAATCTATTGAAGTTAAGAACAATTATGTCCCGTCGTGGTTACAGATTGCAGAGCATTTTTTAAATACAGAAATGAATGATTCATGTGCAATAGTTTTGTTAAATGTATTTAATAAAATGAATCTTTCGCCGGAATTGCAAAAAGCCGGAATTAAAATTGCTAAACGTGTAAGCCATAATTATATTAAAATTGCTAAGCAGTATAATCAGGTTGAAAAATATGACTCGGCCATGCTCTTTTTACGCACTGTAAGTAATTTATGTAAAAATATTTCAAATTCACTTTGCGATGAAAATTTGTATAATGAATATACAACATCGCATACCGGAATTTATATGCAAATGTTGGAGCAAATAAAAACAGATATTAGTGAGAATACATTTGAAGATGCGGAGATAATGATAGACAGTGCCGTTAATTATAAGAATAAAAACAATTACTATATTAAGATAAATAATAAAATTATCCCGTTAATATCAGTACTGTATGAGAATGTAATTGATTATGCAGATTCTTTATTAAAAAATGAAAACTTTATTGAATCTAACCAACAATATACTTATGCTGAAAAATTATGTAAGAAATTTGTTGTAATTCCTTGTAATAATGAAATTTACGAAGGAATTACTGCATCAAATCAGGGAATTTATAGAATATTAATTGATAGTGTACAAATATATTACGATAACCAGCAGTATGAAATAGCTGAGAATTTAATTAACAGGTTAAAAGTTCAGCAAATAAAAAATCATTTAGAACCCAATGAAAAATTAGAAAAACTGGAGAAACAAATCTTTGAGAAGTATTATTTGAAAAATATTAAAGATGCCAGGGCATATTTATCAGTAAAGAAGTATGAAAAAGCTGTTAATTTACTACTTGATGCCAATAAAATACAGTTAGATTATAAACTTCCGAAACAGGAGGAATTTGATTCATTGTATAGTTATTCAACTAAGTTAGCCATTATAACAGAACTAAAAATAGGTAAACGAAGAGCTGCTGAGAACAAAATAAATGAGGCAAAAAAGCATTACTCTGTTGCAACATCAATGGTTGAGAATTATCAAATAAAAATATCCGATGATTTAAAAAGTAGTTTTGAAGAGTTAAAATCAAATATATTTTCACAAAAGTGTAAAAATGCGCAATTAGATTATGATGTGCAGAAAAACACAGCACTTCGTTTTATTGAAGAAGGAAAATATATTAAAGCAGACAATGCATTGATAAAATCAATACGTATTGCAGATGAAAATTCCGAGTGCCAAATATTAACCAAGGAAGCTATTAAAAACAGAGACGAAATAAGCAATATTGTATATTTTCAAAAACAGCTTATTAAAATATCAAGACAAATTGAAGATGAAAGTTATCAGGATGCATTAATTAATTATATAAATCTTGAAAAATTTTATAAAGACTCTAATATTAATGCAGATTCAGGCATAACACTTGCTCCTTTAGATAATTTTATAAGTAATAATGTAAATGGATTTATAAATTATTCGGTAAAATATTTTGCAGAAAATAACCAGTTAGATGAAGCATTGAAATATTTAAAACTTTTATATTCAAAAGGTTATCCGGCAAAATGGACAGAAAGTAATCAGAATCTTTTGGGAACTCATTTGGCAATTAAAGATTACAAGGGTGTTAATATTAATATTCCAAAAGTTTTTGTAAAACAGTATATTACTGATGAGAAATGGTTTAAATATTTAAGAAAATCATATTTGAAGCAATGTAAGAAATTACGATAAAAGGAGAAAAAAAAGCCATTGAGAAAATGTAATGTGAAGTGAAATGAAATGAAATAAATTTATCAAAGACTTAAAATGATGAGTTTTCTTTTTGGTACTAATTAATAGCAAGTTAATGAAACAGTAGCGGAAAATAAATTTCACAGCGAAAAATACAATGATTATCTTTATATTTTAAATTATACGGATAGATAAATGAGTTTTAAAACGAAACATAAAATTATAAATGGAGACAGCCGTAAAATGGCTGAATTAGAAGATAAATCAGTTGATTTGGTTATTACATCACCACCGTACTGGCAATTAAAAGATTATGGAACAGAAAACCAAATTGGATATAATGACAGTTATGAAGAATACATTAATAACTTAAACCTTGTTTGGAAAGAAAGTTATAGAGTTCTAAATAATGGTTGTCGTTTATGTGTAAATATTGGAGACCAATTTGCCAGAGCAGTATATTATGGTAGATACAAAGTAATTCCAATAAGAACAGAAATAATAAAATTCTGCGAAGCTATTGGCTTTGATTATATGGGTGCAATAATTTGGCAGAAAAAAACCACATCAAACACTACTGGCGGAGCTTCGTTAATGGGTAGTTATCCAACACCAAGAAATGGTATCTTGTCAATTGATTACGAATTTATCTTATTGTTTAAGAAACTGGGGACACCAATAAAACCAAGTAAGGAAATTAAGGAACAGTCAAAAATGACAAAAGAAGAGTGGAAAACATATTTTGATGGCCATTGGAACTTTGGCGGAGCAAGGCAAGACGGACATATTGCAATGTTTCCGGAAGAATTGCCTAAAAGGCTTATAAAAATGTTTTCATTTGTTGACGACACTGTCCTTGACCCTTTTCTTGGAAGTGGAACAACTTCACTTGCAGCAAAAAAATTAAATAGAAATTCTGTGGGTTATGAAATGAACCCTGAATTTATACCTTACATTGAAAAAAAGTTAGAGATAAATCAAAGTGATATTTTTAATTCTGACTATAATTTTATAAAACAAGAAAAGCTAAATATTAACTTTAAGAATGAAATAAAAGAACTACCATATATTTTTAAAGATTTTCATAATTTTGATAAAAAGACAGACCCTAAGAAACTTCAATTCGGTTCAAAAATTGACCAAAATGGTTCGGCCAAAAGAGAAGAATATTATTCAATAAAAGAAATTATTAGTCCTGAACTAATAAAACTAAATAATGGTTTGATTGTTCGCCTTATTGGAGTTAAAGAAAAAAAGGAAGGTAATGGAAAAGCCATTGAATTTTTGCAGCTCAAAACAAAAGGACAAAAAGTTTTTCTAAAATATGATGAAACCAAACATGATGAGAATAACCATTTAATGGTTTATTTGTATTTAAAAAATAAAACATTCCTTAATGCTCACCTGATAAAAAATGGTTTTGCAGATGCTGATTTGGCATTTAATTATAAGAACAAAGAAAAATTTATGTATTTAGGCAATGAAACTGTATAATGGCAAATAAGGAGTTTAAAAAATATGCAAAGCCTTTTGGCAAAAAGGAAAAAGTATTGAACTATGCAAGCAATACCTATCAACTTACAAGGCCGAATAAAGTTGATGCTGTAATGGCTCTAATCCGTGAATGTCAACCAAAAGCATTTAAAGAATGGGAAGATTTTTATTTTAAGAAAGCTTACACAAAGAAAAAAGACAGTGTCAAAATAACGAAAGAAACATTAGACGAACTTGGTGAAAGACTCTATGCTAAAATAACAGAAGTAGTTATTCCTGAGTGGACAGCAGCTTTTGAAGATTTAACATTGCAAGATTGCAAAGATTACATTTACGAAGTCACAATTGTTCGTACTTATGATGGCTTTTTACTTGAAAAATCAGTAATAAATGATGGACTTGCAAAAATATTCCCGGAAATAGAGTTTGAAGAAAGCGACCCTGAATTAGACCACGCCGGTGATATTGATTATCTTGGAAAAGTTGGAAACAAGTATTTTGGTATTCAAATTAAGCCAATTACTGCAAATGCAAATTTTGGAAATTACAAGATTACGGAAAGAATGAGTGCAAGTTTTCAAGACTTTGAAAATAAATATGGTGGGAAAGTTTTTGTAGTTTTTTCAACTCGAACCGGTGATAAGAAAATTATTAAAAACAAAGAAGTAATTGACGAAATAAGAATAGAAATTGAGCGATTGAAAAAAGCCATTGAGAAAATGTAATGTGAAATAATCTTTCTCAATGGCTAATATTATTGCTTAATTAATAACTAAGTTAATAGCTATTCTTTCCCGTTAAACGGAGGATATTCATCTGTCATAAATGTTAAATATAAGTTTATTCTTGTTTGCCAGCGGAAAAGCCTGACATTAAAAGCATGCCACGATTTTGGATAATTTCCTGTAAACAAGACAACCCACCAAGCTAAAAATGCTATTACGCATACTGCAATAGCTTTAAAAAACAATAGGAACAAATGAGGGATTATTACGTAAATAGCACCAAAAAAGAATTTTACTAAAACCATTCCCCTGTTTAAATTTTCAGGATAAGGTATTTCTAAATCAGTGTGTTCATCATTAGCTTTTAAGCCGAAAGCAGGATACCCGTCAGCTAAATTATACATTCTTGAGTTTACTCTTAGTGCCCATTTTTGCAAGTTAACCTGGTATTCAAAAAAACTTTTCGGGTATTTTCCTGTAAACAGAATAGCCCAAAAAGATATAAATGTTAAAATACACGACCAAATTCCTAAGAAGGCCAGTATAAAACCATGTGGAATTAAAATGTAAATCCATCCAAAAAATGTACGCAATAAAAGCTCACCGCGCGAAAAACTTTCCTGATGTTTAATTGTAAGTTTCATGATAGTAAAATTTGGTTAAAAAATTGTTAGTTAAACTGAAGTTCAAATTATACTAAATAAATGAAAAAACCAATTTATAAACAAAATGATTGATAAAGCAAAACTGAAATGTTTGCAAAACAGATGAAAATAAAAAAGCCCATCCGTTAAGAATGGGCTTTATATATGTGGAATTTAATTATTTATTCTTGAACTTTTACTGTTAAAGTAATATCTCCATCTCTACCTGTAGTTATAGCACCAACTTTTACTAATCCTTTTTTGCCTGCTGTTGTTACAAAAGCAAATACATTGCCTGATGAAAGCTGAGTTGCACTTGTTTCACTTGCACCATCTGCCTCAGTTACAATGGTTGCATCATCAGTCATAGCATCAAAATCTGAAGTACTTACAGAAGTAGCTTTAAATTTAGTAGCATTCTTAGTTGTCCAGTTGGCTAAACTATAAACATTAAACTGTGCAACACCTGCATCATTTGGAGCAGCAACAGTAGAACCATTAGTACTTCCATAATAATATATAAAATCTACATTATCCTGGTTTGTCATTGCTTCAGAAACAGTATAAACTGTATTTGTAGCTGTTGCATAAAAGCTTCCTGCATTTGCATTTTGGTCGGCTCCTAATAATACTGTAGTATAAGTATTGATTGACCCTGCACCTGCAATAATATTTATTGTAGCAGTTGTAGTACTGGTTAAGCCGTCAACGTCTTCAGCTGTCCATGTAATGGTATGAGCAGTACCTGCAGCAGCACTTGAAGGAACAGCATAAATATAATTTATAGAAGCAGTGTGTTTTCCTTTGTCAAATAAAGTATCAGGAAAAGTAGCGTAAGGATCAACTACTGCTGTAATACTTTTTAATTCTGCATCGGCACTTACTGAAACTGTAAATTGTACTTCTTCTCCAACTGAAGCTTCAGCAGAGGTTGGTGTAACTGTAATGGTAGGTGCAACACCTTCTTCTTCGGTTGTACAAGATGCTACCCACAATGCCATAATTACTAATAAACTTAATAAATAACTTAATTTCTTCATTTTTGTTGAATTTTTTAATTAATACATAATTGGAATTATGCAAATATAAAACATTTTAAACTATTTAGAACAATTTTACATAATTAGAGATAAATTATATATGAATAGCCTAAAAAGAATTATAAATGGTTAAAATAATTTTTTTAGATTAAGTAAAGACTATTAGTGTTGGAAGTATTTTTTTATCAAATTAGCTTTTGACTTGCCAATATGCCTAACCAGTTCTTCCATATTTGCTTCACGTATATTTTTTATTGACTTAAATTTTTTAAGTAATACCTGAATTGTTTTTTCTCCAATACCGCTAATATTTTCCAACTCTGATTTTATAGCAGATTTTTGCCTTTTATTTCTGTGAAAAGTAATTCCAAAACGGTGCGATTCGTTACGAATATGTTGAATAACTTTTAAAGTTTCTGAGTTTTTGTCTAAATAAAGCGGAATGGAATCACCCGGAAAATAGATTTCTTCCAGTTTTTTGGCAATACCAATTATAGCTATTTTACCCATTAATTTTAATTTATTAAGACTATTAACGGCTGCACTAAGTTGTCCTTTTCCACCATCAATAACAATAAGTTGAGGCAACGTTTTTTTTTCATTTAACAACCGGTTATAACGGCGGAAAATAATTTCTTCCATTGAAGCAAAATCATTAGCCCCCACTACTGTTTTTATATTAAATTTTCTGTATTCACTTTTTTGTGGTTTCCCGTTTTTAAAAACAACACACGCTGCAACCGGATTTGTCCCTTGTATATTTGAATTATCGAATCCTTCAATATGAACTGGCTTTTCTTTCAGGTGCAAATCTTTTTTCATAGTTTCCATAATACGGTTAACTTTTTTTTGAGGATTTGCTTTTTCAATATATTTCATTTTTTCAAAACGATAATATTTTGCATTACGTTCTGAAAGTTCAAGTAATTGCTTTTTGTCACCCCGTTGCGGAATGGTGAATTTAACATTGGAAAAGCCGTAGTCAATTGAAAATGGTATAACAATTTCTTTTGAGTTACTATTTACTTTTTGGCGAATATCAATAATTGCAATAGGTAACAGTTCCTTAACCGTTTCACTTAGTTTCTTTTTAATTTCAATTGTATGTGCCTGGATAATAGCACCGTTTACCACTTTTATGAAATTAATATAAGCAGATTTTTCATCATCAATTATTGAATAGACATCTATATTGTTTATTTTAGGGTTTACAATAGTTGACTTACTTTGGTATTGGTCAATTATTTCAATTTTTTCTTTTATTTGTTGCGCTTCTTCATATGCATAATCTTTAGCATATTTATTCATTAAATCGGATAAGTAAGATTTAACACTTTGCAAATTTCCTTTTAATATAGTTCTAATTTCATTTATATTGTTGTCATATTCTTCAACTTTTTGTTTCCCAATGCAGGGTGCTTTGCAATTTTCTAAGTGAAATTCCAGGCACTCCTTAAATTTCAGGTTATCAATGTTCTCCTGGCTTAAATTTAAATTGCAATTACGCAATGGATAAAGATGCCTGATTAAATCCAATACCAGTTTTACCATTCTGACTGAAGTATATGGGCCATAATATTCCGACCCGTCTCTTATTAATTTGCGGGTCATAAAAACTCTGGGGTATCGCTCCTTTTTAATACATATCCAGGGAAACGACTTGTCATCTTTAAGCATGACATTATAACGTGGCTGATATTTTTTTATCAGGTTGTTTTCTAATAGCAAAGCATCTTCTTCACGGTCAACAACAATATGCCTTATATTGGCAATTCTCTTAACCAGCACTTTTGTTTTATTGCTATCGTGGCTTTTTGTGAAATAGGATGAAACTCTTTTTTTCAGGTTTTTTGCTTTACCAACATAAAGAATTTTTTCATTTTCATCAAAATATTGATAAACACCCGGTTTATGTGGCAATACATCAATTAGCGATTTTAAATAATCGATATTTTTATTTATATCTTTCAATAGCTTTTATAATTAATGCTTTAAAATTAGCATATTTTAGTATATTTCGATAAATCAATCATATTACAATTATGAAAGCCATAAGAAAAACTTTAATACTGGGTTTAGGAAATATACTTATGAAGGATGAAGGTGTAGGAGTAAGGGTTGTTGAACGAATTGATAAAAGTAAACTGCCCGATAATGTGGATGTTATTGACGGAGGAACAGGCGGATTTCATTTATTGCACTTATTTAGCGATTATGAAAAATTTGTATTGATTGATGCTACCCTTACAAAAGACAAAGTTGGAAATGTGCGGGTAATAAAACCTAAGTTTGCTTCTGATTTTCCAAATTCATTAACTTCGCACGATATTGGGTTGCGTGATTTAATGCAATCGGCTGAGTTGTTAGGCGATTTGCCAGATATTGACCTGATTGTGGTTGATATTATGGATTGCCAAACTGTAAATATGGAATTATCAGAAGAAGTTGAAAAAAGTATTCCTGAAGTTCATAAAAAGATTTTTGAGTTGATTGGAGTATAACAAATCTTTGCAAATTTTAAATTGACAAATTAATGCAATTTAGTTATCAAAAAGTAAAGACTTTCCTCTCGCGCTGTTATTGTTCAAGTAGTTTATAATAAATTATCTAACCACTTGATCCACTTATCCATTCCATCAAGGGTTTTGGCTGATAACTCAATAAATTCAAGGTGATGATTTACCTGAAGTGCATATTCTTTAGCTTTTTTTACATCAAAATCAACATAGGGCAGGAGGTCTGTCTTATTTATTATGCAAAGGTCAGCACCTTCAAACATTGTCGGGTATTTAATTGGTTTGTCATCACCTTCGGTTACACTAATAATAACTACTCTTTTAGCTTCGCCTAAATCAAAAAGAGAGGGACAAACCAGATTGCCAACATTCTCGATAAACAAAAATGAATTTTCTTTAATGTTAAGTTTTTTCACTGCTTTATTAATCATGTCTGAATCAAGATGGCAACCATTGCCGGTATTTACCTGCACAACCGGTGCTCCGGTAGATTCAATGCGTTTAGCATCGTTCATTGTTTGCTGATCGCCTTCAATAACTGTTATCGGGTGTGTTTCGATAAGGTTTTTTATGGTTTTTTCCAGTAAGGTGGTTTTTCCTGAGCCGGGCGAACTCATTAGGTTTAATGCAATTACTTTCTTTGCTTCAAAGAACCCCCTGTTTCGTTCGGCCAGCAAATTATTTTTACTTAAAATATCAGTTTCAATTTCAATTTTCCGGTTACCGTATTCACTATGATGGTGCTCGTGGCCATGATGATGGTGGTTATGTTCTGCTTGATGTCCATGTTTTGCATCATGGTTATGTGTATGCTCATGGAAAGTTTTTCCGCCATCGTGGCTATGACTGTGTTCATGATTTTGTCCCTCTCCGGGAACTGTTATTTTTACACCATCGGTATTTCCGCAACCACATGTATCGCACATTTTTACCTCCTTTTATTAGTCTATTACAATTGATTTTACTTTTAATTCTTTTCCTTTAATTAGTTTTGTATTGTAGCTTTTACATTTTTGGCAATTATTAAATAAATTTTCGGTTTTAAACCGCTTTCCACAGTCAATACATTCGGCAATTGCTTGAATTTTATTAATGTGAATTGCTGATTTTTCGAGCATTGTGTTTTTAACAGAAATTTCCATTGCAAAATTCAGCGATTCAAATTCAATTCCTGCTAATGTGCCTATTTCCAATTCAACTTCAACAATTCTATCTGCTTTTTCTTTTTTAGCTTGTTCTATTGCTATATCAATAATATTCATTGCTATTGACATTTCGTGCATTGCAAGTATGTATTTATTAAGATAAAAGAAACAACTTTTGGGCAATATTGACTTATGATTTGATACGTATAGTTGTTACAATTCAAATATAATAAATATTTTATTCGAATAACAAATTAATGGTATGGCAGGCCACAATTCCTGCTGTTTCTGTTCTTAAACGGTTATTGCTTAAACTTACTTCAATAAAGTTATTTGCTAATGCTTTATTAATTTCTTCAGAAGAAAAATCACCTTCAGGGCCAATTAAAACTAATACTTCATTATTTACGACAGTAATGTTTTTTAGTTGCATTTTTTCCCTTGGTTCGCAATGTGCAATAAATTTAGTAGCAGTATTATTGTGTGAAATAAAATCGTAAAAAGGAGTTAACTTGTTTAATTTAGGTAAAAATGCTTTTTGCGATTGTTTCATGGCTGAGATCAGAACTTTCTCCATACGGTCGTGCCGAACTGTCTTACGTTCCGACCTTTCAGTTATGATGGGAGTAATTTCGTCAATTCCAATTTCGGTAGATTTTTCAAGAAACCATTCAAAACGTTCCATACTTTTTGTCGGTGCAATTGCAATGTGAATATATACATCACGCGGTTTGTGCTTTTTAATAGTTTCAATTATTTCTACTTTACAATGTTTTGGATGATCGTGTATGATGGTTGCAATATAAAAAAAACCTTTCCCGTCGGTTAATTGAACTTTATCACCCATTGAAAGCCTTAATACTTTTATACAATGTTTCGATTCTTCTTCAGTAAGCTGATAATACTTTCCTTTAATATTTGTAGTGTAAAAAATATTCATTTTGAACTAAATTTGAAAAGCAAAAATATAAAAAATCTCAAACCTAAAGTTTAACAGGTTTTCATATTCTTTGAAGCAGGATATTTATGACATTTCTAAGATCTTAAAAATATTGACATAACTATCAGATATTGTGAGGCTTATAGG
>JAADFW010000040.1 GCA_013152655.1 Chlorobiota bacterium | reverse complement strand
CTTCAAAATGTTTTACGTTATTTTTTTTTGCATAATACTCCCATATATCGAGGACAACCCTTAAAGTTTCTAATGTGCTCTGTTCTACAATTGGATTTCTTAAACTGTGTTGTTTGAAATTATTAATATAATCATATAATTCTTTTGAAGTTTCCCATTTATTAATCTCGCTTGTTTCTGAATGTCTTCCATAAACAGCATATCCGGCCTGGTATGTGTTAAGTCCGGTAAACGGATTTTTATTTTTAAAATCAATAAAACTCCTAAGCATTTGTTTTTGAATATCATCGTCGGAAATAGTCTCAATTTTTGTTTTATTAAAATCAATACTTTCCAACCTTTCTATAATACTTTTTATACGTTGTTTTGCTTCATCAGAAATTTCATTCTTGTTCCAATATTTACCCATTCTCATTAATGGCAGCAGTTTTTTTATCGCTTTTTCAGAATAAGCAGCATAATCGCTTTTAAATGGAGGGAATTTTTCAAATGCTACTACAAAACTCTCGGCATCTAAATTGTTCTTTGGGGCAAAGGTTTTTAATGCCTTTAAATATTGCTCTTTGTCGTTTACAGAATATATTATATGCCATAAGTTTGTAATGAAGGCTTCGCTTAGAGCGAAACTTTCATTTGCCTGAACTTTTTTAAGTCTGGATAAAAACTGTGCTCTTGTATCACTCATTGGATATGTTTTATCTTCAATATAATTCCAACGGTAATTATTTTTATCTGCCTTATCTATATACTTTTGTTTTACTAAAAAATCAATTAATTGCGATTGTTTTACCTCTTTTTTGTTATTTAAAAAATCGAATACATTAACCCAATCCTCATCTGTTTTGAATAATTCTGCTGTAATGTCAACATCAATTTTAGTTTTTTCGCCAATAATTATTTCTTTCTGATAAATTCTAATATTATGAATAAATTGCCACAATCTAAACTCTTGAAACAGGGGATTCGATTTAGAAATAGCCTGTATTGCTTGTTTAACTTTAACCTTTTTTACTTCTCCGGTAACAAAACCATTTACTTCTTTGTTGAAAACTCTATATTCATACTGGCATCCTCCAATATTTGATTTTTGACTTTTCAGTGGCCGCTGATAAAAAATAATATCATCAATAAACAAATAATCAAAACCTTTGTTTATAATATTATGTTTATGTGCATCATTATGCTTATAAAGTTCATTTATAGATTTCAAATACAATTCTTTACCTGTGTTAGTTTTAATATTTATTTCATCATGAAACTCAATTTGTTTTGCTAAGATGGCTTTAAGTTCGTCTTTATAATATTTACGTTCAATTGTTTTTATTAGCTTTCCTCGTATTTTTTGAGAAGGATTTAATAATAAGGTTTCGTAAATATATTCACAAACCAATTTGCCTGACTGCTCAATATCTTTTTCTGTTTTCTTTTTTATAGCAATCCAATCTTTCTCTGAATCAACAGCTTTATAAGTTCTTTTAGTTTCACCCGATTTTATAATTGATGTAGTAACAATAAATTCTTTGGTTTTTCCAATCCAATTCTCGGTTTTGGTAATTTGTTTATCATATTTCCAACCATTTTCGAAAAACACATCAAATAAACTGTCTCCTGTTTTTTTAATGGTATCTTCTGTTTTAACAACTTCTTTAACTTTTAAAACCTCAAATGTTTTTACTTTATCATCAGAAGTTTCTTCTTCCTCTCCACGTAACTGATAATATCCACGTTTCTGATTAAAATTTAATAAAACCCAAGCAAGTTCTTCTTTACTAATTTTTTCTGTTAATGCTTTTTTTCGCAAGTAATAAATTGTCCAATCGTATGGTATTTTTGTATTTTGACCTTTAGTTTCAAATTCCTTTACCATTTCATTAAAAGAATCTATAAAAAGAAACTCATATTTACCTTTTCCATTTTTCTTATAATTAATTTTTACCTCTGATTTAAATTGACCTGTTTTTTTTATAAAATTAATCTCATTCTTATAATGTTCAGGTAAAGCATCTAAAACATTTAACACCCTGTGTAATCGTTCTCTGCGTAGATTATCTCGTTGATAAAGCCTTCGTGTTCCTCTATATTGGGTTCTTTCTGAAGTTCCAGTTTCAATTGTTCCTCCACTTCCAAAAGCATCTAACATGGTTTTATCCATTGGAATTATCCGACTTCCTGCATCAATTATTTTTCCATTTTTATTATCAAAATGATTTTCTAATACTGCCCAACCAATACTGTTTGTTCCTAAATCTAATCCTAATATTTTTTTCATTTTAGTTTTATTTAATCTTTTTATTGTCTAATTTTACATTACAATTTTGAAGTAATTCACAATAAGGATTATTCCGTTGTGAAAACATTTAAAGCGGTTCCTTCGGGAATCGCTTTTTTTTAGTATTCAAAAATTAACACCATCTTTTGCCTTTTTATTTCTACTAAAATAGAAAATTTACAGCTTTTAAAAAAGTTAGTTTTAATAAACCGACTATACTTTAAACATTTAAAACAGGAAAATTCTTAATATATATAAGCGTTCAACCTTTGCTTAACCCGCTTAATTCATACAAGAACGGAGTGAATTGAATGAATGTGTGATGGGGCGTGGGAAGCAAAGCCTGCCTGCTGCAGGCAGGCGGGAAACCCCGATCCGATAGCTATCGGATTAGACATACCCAAATTTGGGGTTGTGAAACAACACAAATTTGTTGGTATAGTCTTAATCGTAGAAAATGTATGCATTTTCCGGGTTAATAACTCCCTCGCTTTTTAACTATTGGCTAACTAAAAAAGAGCCCGTAATTGAATTCCGCCGGTGTGCAGCGTGTTATTTCCTTCCTGTTTTCTTCCATCGTAATTAATATTAAGCTGTAACGATTCGGCTATACGTTGTTGATATTGTACAGTCCATGTAAGATTATTGCCCGGCGAAAACCCTTGCAGCATTTCGTAGGCTAAAGGAGAATATGGCTTTCCGTTGAAATTAATCTTCAGATAGTTAAACTGAACATTCAAATTTCCTTTTGTTTTTATGTTGTATTTTAAATCTAAGCCCAGATTATGTTCCGTTGATTTTTCCAATCCTGAATTATCTTTATTTAAATATTTGTAAATAAGTTGTATTCGAAACCACAAAACAGGCTGGTAACTGGTTCTTATCTCATTATTCAATTCCTTGATTTCATAATTTTTTGCACTATATGCTTCCGACTGAAATTGTTTTTTATTTGTCTGAACATTGGTTGTAATTCCTATTTTTTTTGATAAATTCCATCTCAAATTTATGTTATTAGAATAGTTTTCCTGTTGGTTATACCCTGCTAACAATAAATTTTTTCGTACATTTTTATTTATAATATAATCTAATCCAAAAACAGAATTACTACGGTTAAACGACAATGTGTTTTTTATGGAATATGCAAGCGAAACCAATTGAGTATTCTGAGAGTTAAGCTTAAATGGATTAATGTTGCTTAAAATATCTTCCGATTTTGTTTTGTTGCTCATTCTATAGGCAGATTGGTTTGAAAATCTTGATAAAACTTTTTTTAATCCTTTTTGTTTATACCAGTTCTTGCCCGGCTTCAGGTTTAAAATTTGATTAAAATTGGTAGAATATACTTTAACATAGTTGCCCGGTAATTGAACCCTGATGTAATTTGCCGTATCTTTATACGATGCTACTTCAAACTCTTCCAATTCCTGTATATTGTTCTCATTATAATCGTTCCATATATATAACCCCAAACCTTTATCCACTTCAACAAATGAGTATTCTTTAATTGATTCTAAACCGGTTCCTATTTCATAAAATGTAGAAGATAGTACTGAACCTTTCAGTAACCTGAATTTTCCTTCTATGCGCCCCAATAAAGAATTGTCAGCCGTTTCAATTGAAACCGAAGTATCCTGAATATTCAATTCGCGATAAGTAATTGTTGTTTTAACTATTTGTTTTGGGTTTTTTAATAATTCAAATCCAAATTTTAAATCTCCTGCTTTATTGGCTTTAACAAGCTGATTATTTGTTAACAAAGGAAGAAAATCCTGCCTTATTTTATAACTGGCAAAATACTTGTTTTTTAATGAATCAGGATTAACTAAGAAAATTTCCCACTGGTTAAAAGCAAAACTATTTAATAATAAACTATCATTCACAGAATTACGCCATCTATTATTTTCCAGTTCATTAATAACCCCAAATTGTAAACCTTTTATTGTTTTTGAAACCTCTGCTTTATGCCTTATAAATGCAGTTATATTATTGGTTGAAACAGAATTTAATAAACTTCCATCGTAACTTAAACGGTTTCCTTTTTTATTAATATCAATAAATAAATTATTCTTAATAGCATTATAATTCTTTTCCTCGCTAACAAAACTTAAATTATACCTTGAAATAAATTCGTTTTTATACTTATATGAAGTCTTTAAAGTGGCCAGGTGTTGGTTAAAAGCATTGTTTGTTTTAACGATATTCCAATCACGTTCAAATTCAGGACTTCTATACCTCTCTAAAGCAATAAAATTTCTATTTGTAAATTCATAATTTAATCCAAAATCAAAAATACTTTGCTTTGTTTTCTTTTTGTTTGTAAACAAATCCATTTTAAAAGCATAACCTATATTATCATTTGCATCTTTACTCGAAAACGTATTTAAATCGGTATTTGACAATGCAAATTCGTAATTAGCTTTAAAAGTTTTAAAATCAGATTGCCCACCCAAACTTATAACTTGTTTCTTTTTGGGTGTAATTAACAGAATTACAGGCTCGTATGAACCATTTTTACTCCCATCCTCATTGGGTGCTACCCACCGGAAAACTTTTCCGTTTGTATTGGTTGACGACGGCTCATAATTACCATTATTTTCTCCTATGTAAGAAAAACCTAATCTGTAAAGTGCTAAATCAGGATTAGTTGAATATACAAATACCGAATCAAAATAAGTAGCAATCCCAGTCTCATGGCTTATTATTGTATCTTTTAACTCATAATAAATATAGTTTTCATTATAAACTGTATCTTTAAATATATTAGGATAATAGGCACTATTCAAATTATCGCCAATATTGTTTAAAACCTGTTTTTGCGAATCATTCAAATCTAAATTTAATGTTTGATTTTTACTATCCTGTTCATTATAAAAATTAAAATAAAAACGGCTCTTTTTTGTGTAAATTTCATTGCTGTTAAACAATGAAAACCGCGCATAGTTTTGTTCTGAATATTCAAATTCAATAATCACTCTTTTGTCCTTTGTTATAGGCTGTAACGGCGTAAAAGTAATTTCAGCTGTGTTGTAGTTTATTACATAATCGTTTTCTTGTCCGCGAATTAATAATTTCCCATCAATATAAATTTTTTCAGAACCCGATAAAATTATTATATACGACTCGTTTTCACATCCTTGCAAGCGGTACGGGCCTTGATTTCCTTCAACTACCACTAATTGTTTCCGGCAATATTTTCCTTTTGCCAAAGCACCGCTTACCGTAGTTTTGTAACTATAATTCCCCTTTTTCGACTTCCATTTTGTTGTGTTTATAGCTCCTTTTACTTTTTTGTGCATTTTCATAAAATATCCGGGTGGATTGTTTAGTTGAAAATCACCTGCAATAAGTTCATTATTTTCATTAAATATTTTTATAAAAACCTTATCAAAATCTTGTATTTGCTGTGAACTTCCATCTGGCTGAATGGGTATATTTGCATCTGAAATTGCTGCAACTATATTCAGGTCACTATTCAATTTCCCTGAAAGTTGTAAATTCAGATTCGAATTTAATATGGCATCTTGCTGGTTTCCAAAACTAATCCCTCTTGATAAACTACCACTTTTATCTAACCCGCTATTTTGAAATGAAGTCGATTTATCGTAAGGTTCATAATACAAATCTTGCCATTTTTTACCTTTTTTTATTAAATCCAAATCTTTATGAAAATACTCTTTGTTAAAACTAAATGGGAAAACTCTGTAAGAAACAATTATTGAATCTGTTTGTGCTTTTAGCAAAGAATCAATTGTTATAAAAGAACCAATTAAATTTATTTTATATAAAGAATTGTTTACAAGCTGCCCGGTGTTGTATGTTACAAAAACAGAGCCCTGAATTATGCTTAAAGTATCAAGGTAAATGGTGTCGTTGTTTAAACTTATCCTTTTTATCCTTCTATTCGTTATTGTCTGCGAATAAGTAACTAAAACACTAAATAAAATTAATAATATGGCAAATATCTTCCGCAAATTTCATTTTTTAAAGCTTAAAAATAACGATTAAACTATCAATTAATTACAATTGAACTAACTAAAAGTATGTTATGCCAAAATGAAGTATATTTTATTCATGCTAAATTGTATAATGCCGATGTGATAGCTGTTATAAGCCAGACACCGGACTAATACAGATATCCAATCGATATTAATCCTGAAAAGTTACTTCCCTAATCTAATAATCATAATTTGCGAAGCTTTTTCTTAATAGTATCTTTGTGCTCAATTTATTGAAATAATATGATACGTAATTGGTTAACAATAATCCTTCTTACATTTTCACTATCTGTTTTTTCACAAACCATAAAAGACACATCGCTTTTTATTCCTATGATAAGGTTAAATTATTCATTTAATAATCCTTTGGGCGATATGGCAGACAGATTTGGGGCAAATTCAGCAGTAAGTTTTTCTTTTCTTGCTAAAACAAAATCAAATATATTGTTTGGCTACGATTTTACAGGCCTTTTTGGAAATAAAGTAAAAGAAGACGTGCTTAATAAAATTGCAACTCCCGATGGTGAAATAATTAACCGATTGGGTAAATTTGCCGACGTGTTAATAACAGAACGAGGTTTTTTTACAGGTCCGCAAATAGGTTATCTTCTCCCATTTAAAAAACCCAACCCAAATTCAGGTATTTACTTTTTGGTAAGTGGTGGTTTATTACAGCATAAAATTAATATTCAAAACAAAAACGAAGATTCGCCACAAATTCTTGGGGAATATTTAAAAGGTTACGACAGGCTTTCTAACGGTTTTGCCCTAAAAGAATCGGTTGCATATTTACATTTTGACAACAGGTCACTTATCAATTTTTTTATTGGCATGGAATTCTACCAGGGATGGACAATGAGCAGGAGAGATTTCGACTATAATTTAATGAAAAAAGATACGAAAAAAAGATTAGACATGTTATTTGGATTTAAATTTGGATGGATAATTCCTTTTTACAAAAAAATGGATGATACTTTCTACTATTATTAAATAGTGAAAAAGGGAATATATATTATATTTATTAAGTTGTTGGCGTTTATTACGAGAATGGCGTCTAAAAATAAAATTCTGAAAAATAAGAATAATGGATTAAGTTTGTCATAGATAAATTTGCATTATGAGTAAAATGACAAAAATACAGGTTGAAGACAAAATAATCTCCATAATCAGGTAAAACGAACAGGATTATATTTGTTTAACTGATATGGTTCGTGACAAAGAAGGAAACGACCATATTAGAAACTGGATGAGAAATAGAAATACTGTTGAGTTTCTGGGACTTTGGGAGACAATACACAATCCGAATTTTAAACCTGTCGAATTCGACACCTTTAGAAAACAAGCAGGGCTTAATAATTTCAATTTGACACCAAAAAAGTGGATTGAAACAACGAATGCACTTGGAATCGTTTCAAAATCTGGTAGATACGGAGGAACATATGCACATAAGGATTTAGCCTTTGAATTTGGTGCTTGGATTAGTCCAATGTTTAAACTGCTCTTAATAAAAGAATTCCAACGACTTAAAGAGATTGAAACAAATAGATATAATCTTGAATGGAATGTAAAACGAATATTAAGTAAGACTAATTATCACATTCATACAGATGCAATTAAGGAACATATTATTCCAAAAATGGATTATGCAAAGAATGACGAATGGATTGCATATGCCGAAGAAGCAGATTTATTAAATGTTGCAATGTTTGATTGCAAAGCAAAAGATTGGCGAGAAGCAAACCCAAAACATGCAGAAAAAGGGCTGAATATAAGAGACTTTTCAAGTATCAATGAATTGGTTGTTTTGTCGAATCTTGAAAACCTGAATGCAATAATGATTAGTGAGAATATAGACAAAAGTGATAGATTTAAACAATTAAAAAAGATAGCTATTTCTCAATTAAACACTTTGGATAATACAGACTTTATGAAATCATTAAAAAGGCTGAATGAAAAAATATATATTGACGAAGAAAAGAGATTAAAGAGAAAGTAACAAAACGCTAACAAACGCTAAAATTAATTGCCTGCTTTGGTGGTATTTGAAAGTTAATTATCTTTGTTTGAACATGTTAGTAAATGGAAAGACAGTACAGGAAAACGGCAACGTAATCTTAGCGCCATCGTTACCCACAAGCAAAGAGAACGAAACAGAATGACAAATTTGCTACAAGAAAATATTGAAATGAAAAGCCCACGTACAAATAGCACATTTGGTTTTTGCCGACACACAAAAAACCAACCCAGAAAAACCAAAAGAGCTATTTCTTGCCACCATACGGAGAAACAGCAACAGTATCAACAACTATGAAAGATATAAGAAAATATATTGAAATATTGACTGAATTTGCTGAAAGGAAATTAAAAACTCATTTTCAAATTGAAA
>JAADFW010000039.1 GCA_013152655.1 Chlorobiota bacterium | reverse complement strand
TTTAATCATGTAATTCTATGTATTCCTTTTGAAAACCAAGACACAGTTTGGCTTGAGTGCACTAATCAAAACATTCCTTTTGGTTATTTAGGAGATTTTACCGACGACAGGGATGTTTTAATCATTAAAAATGACGGTGGCGAAATTGCACACACTACCAAATATACTCAAAGCCAAAACAAACAAATTAACCGTGCAACTATTCAACTTGCAGAAGACGGAAGTGGAACAGGAAACTTGATTTCTTCAATGAAAGGACTTCAATATGATAATTTAAGTTATCTGCTTTATAAAGGAAAAGAGGATCAGAAAAACGAGTTATATAAAAAACTAAAAATTGAAAAAATGCATATAAATAGTTTTTCCTTTAATGAAATAAGGTCAAGAATACCTGAATTAGATTTGAATGTTACATTTGAAATTAGTCAATATGCATCAAAATTGAATAATCGTTTAATTCTCCCATTAAATCTCACAAATAACCTAACCTATATTCCAAAAGAAATAAAAAACAGGAGAACACCTGTTGTTATTAAAAGAGCATATTACGATATTGATTCTATAATATATGAAATACCTGAAAATTATAATGTGGAATTTGTACCTGACACGGTTCTTATCGAGTCAATTTTTGGCGAATATAAATCAATCACTACTCTTAGAAATAATAAAATAATTTATGTTAGAGAAATGAAGTATAATTCCGGGAAATTTAAACCTGAAAAGTATGAAGAACTAAGAAATTTCTATAAAAAAATTGCTAAAGCTGATACAGAAAAAGCTATCTTAAAAATAACAAATTAGTTTTCTTCTTTCACTTTCTCTTCCGGATACTCAATTCGTGCATGGTAAATATTTTTCAACTTAGCTTTAAAAATTCGCTTTACATCCGATACATCCTTAAAAGTAAGGTCGGCCTCTGCCATTTGGTTTTCACGTATTTGATATTCAATAATTTTATCAACCAAGTTATCTAAATTTTCCTCTGTCAATTCTTTTAAACTTCTTGATGCAGCCTCAACCGAATCGGCCATCATTAATACGGCTGTTTCTTTTGAAAACGGAGTAGGCCCGGGATATGTAAATTTCTCAATATCAACATCTTTTTCAGGAAACTTATTAATAAATGAACGGTAGAAAAACTGTACTTTAGTAGTTCCATGATGCGTTCTTATAAAATCAATTATAGGTGCAGGCAAATTCTTCCTTTTTGCCTTTTCAATACCTTTTTCAACATGGCCAATAATTATTTTTGCACTTTCATCAAACTCAATTGCATCGTGCGGATTTTTACCATGTCCCTGATTCTCAATAAAATATTCAGGATTATGCATTTTCCCTATATCATGATACAAAGCACCAGTACGTATCAACATAGGATTACCTCCGATTTTGCGTGTAGCTTCTTCAGCCAAACCTGCAACCTGCATACAATGCTGAAATGTTCCGGGAGCTTTTTCCGCCAATTCTCTCAATAAAGGCTGATTGGTATCTGATAATTCCATTAAAGTAACATCTGATAAAAAGCCAAATAGTTTTTCAAACAACCAAATCATTGGGTAAGAAGATAGCAGAAGAAGGCTATTGCCGGCAAATAATGCAAATTTAGTGTATTCAATTTTATAAATATCGCCCTCGTGCATAATTGCCATTCCAAAATAAACCGCTACGTAACTAAGAAAAACCAATCCGGCAGCTAAAAACAGTTGCCCTCTCCTATGTATATTTATTAAAGTAAAAATAGCAACTATACCCGTAATAAACTGAATAAAAACAAATTCAAACCCATTGGGAGCCAAAAACCCTATTATTAAAATTGCTACCATATGTATAAATAATGCCAGGCGTGCATCATAAAACGTACGTATTATGATTGGCAAAATGGCAAAAGGTATTAAATATAAACTAAGTGTATTAATTTTTAAGCCTAATATGGCAGCCAGAATTGTAATTAAAAAAAGAACAATTATAAAAGTAGTTTTCAGGCTGTCTTGTAATATTTCTCTTCTGAAATTATATAAGAATAAAAAAAGTACAAGAATTGATACAGCTACAAATAAAAGCTGTCCGGTTAATATCCAGTAATAATTTGCAGTAGTACCTAACGTAGTTTCGAACTCTTGTTTTAATGAAGTAAGAATTCTAAATTTTTCATAATTTACCACATCTCCTTTTGAAATTATACGTTCGCCCTTTTGAATCATTCCTCGAGTTGTAGAAATATTTTCCAGTAATCGCTGCTGCGCTTTTAATGAGGTTTCTTCATAATAAAACAAATTTGGATATATGTAATTATCAATTTTCATTGCTTTAAGAAAACCATAATCCAATTTATCACCACCGGTTATATCATACCGGCTTTCATCAATTTTTTGCAAAATATATTGATAAGCAGTTTTTTGTGAAAACACACCCGATAATTCTACTTCATTAGCCACATTATTGTTAATTTTTACAATAATGGGATTTTGTTTTTCATCTAATTTTAATTCATCAGGTAGTTCAATAACCCCTTTTTTGTAAATAAACTCAAGTAAATTTTTGGCAAATAAAAAATTGATGTTTTTTCTATAATCCGCATTGGCTATTTTTATATTCTCTTTACCTTTATTACGAGCATTACTTTTAATATAGTTTGCCCACTTATCAGAAAAATCAAGATTTAACTGGTTGAGCTGATTAATACTAACTTGATCATCAATTTTAAAATAAGGTTTATATTGTTTTAAAATACTATCTTTTTCCGCTTTTATTTCAGGTTCTGTTTTTCGTATAGCAAAATCAAAAGGAGCTATTAAATCTGCATGCATCCAAGGCTTTCCTTTCTGAAATTCATACCTGAATTTACCCTCTGTAGGGAAAAAATAAACTATTATAATTGCAGTTAAAATAAATAATAATGTGCGATAAGTCTTCCCAATAATATCACCTATTTTTCTAAAAAATTGCTTCATTTTAAAAATTAAAATTTCAAATTAGAATAAATTATTCAATGGCGAATTTAACACCTAATTTCCACAAATTTATAAAAACCTTGATATTAACTATTTATTAAAATTTAAAATTCTCATCAATTTAATTCCATGCTTGAACATTTGTAAGCTGAAAGTTTTTTTAATAACTTGAAAGCTTTAATAATATTTAAACAAATTCATAAAATGAAAGAAGTATATATTGTATCAGCAGCAAGAACTCCAATAGGAAGCTTAGGAGGAGCATTATCTAAAGTTCCAGCTACAAAGTTGGGCTCAATTGCCATAAAAGGTGCTTTAGAAAAAGCAGGTATAAATTCAAATGAAGTTAACGAAGTTTTTATGGGAAATGTATTGCAGGCAAATGAAGGACAGGCACCTGCAAGACAAGCCTCATTAGGAGCCGGAATTCCAAACTCTGTACCTTGTACAACTATAAATAAAGTTTGTGCATCGGGGATGAAATCGGTAATGCTTGCGGCACAAACCATTATGTTAGGCGATAATGACGTAGTGGTTGCCGGCGGAATGGAAAACATGTCGCTTGTGCCACACTATCTTGAAAATATTCGTACCGGCATAAAACTCGGACATGGAAAGATGGTTGATGGAATGATTAAAGACGGCCTTTGGGATGTTTATAATAATTACCATATGGGAAATGCAGCAGAACTTTGCGCCAGTGAAAAAAGCATTAGTCGTGAAGAACAGGATGAATTATCGGTTGAGTCATATAAACGTGCAGCCGCTGCATGGGAAAAAGGTGCTTTTAACGAAGAAATTGTTCCGGTTGAAATTGAAACCCGCAAAGGAACAATTGTAGTTGACAAGGATGAAGAATTTACTAATGTCAGATTTGAAAAAATTCCATCGTTAAGGCCGGTTTTTATTAAAGAAGGAACTATAACAGCAGCCAATGCTTCTACTATTAACGACGGTGCCAGTGCCTTAGTTTTAATGAGTGCCGAAAAAGTTAAAGAATCAGGCGTTAAGCCAATTGCTAAATTAATTGGATATGCTGATGCAGCACAAGCACCTGAATGGTTTACAACTTCACCTTCTATTGCCATTCCAAAAGCAATTGAAAAAGCCGGATTAACTGCTGATGATATTGATTTTTATGAAATAAACGAAGCTTTTGCAGTTGTTTCCTTAGCAGCAATAAAAGCATTAAAACTGGATAGAAATAAAGTTAATATATATGGAAGCGGAGTTGCTTTAGGACATCCGTTAGGTAATACCGGTGCCAGAATAATTGTAACCTTACTTTCTGTACTAAAAAACAATAATGCCAAACACGGAGCAGCAGCTTTATGCAACGGTGGCGGCGGAGCTTCAGCAGTTGTTGTAGAATTAGTATAAAGAATAGTTTTAAAAAGCCATTGGGAATTGCAAATCTAACATTAAACAAACCAGTGGCTTTTTTTATTTTTTTAATATAAATACAATTTTATCATACTTAAAATATGCAAAAAATTGAATTTATTATTTATGTAAAAAATCAAAAAATAAGTACAGATTTTTACACCTTTATTTTTGGACATGAACCTGTGTTAAACGTACCGGGAATGACTGAATTTCAAATTAATGATTTTTGTAAATTGGGAATTATGCCTGAAAAAAGTATTGAAAAAATTTTAGAAAACAATACACCAAATCCTGTATCAGGTAGTGGAATTCCAAGATGCGAAATTTATCTGATGGTTGATGAGCCACAACAATATTTTGAAAAAGCACTAAAAGCAGGAGCAATTTCTGTTAGTCCGCCCAAAGCACGTGATTGGAACCATATTGTTGCATACGTTGCTGACCCTGACGGGCATATTATTGCTTTTGCAAAAGAAAATTAAGTAATAAACAACCAAAAAATAAAGCTATGGAACTATATGGAACCTATTCAAAAAGTATTCTTCAAAAAACAATTATCCTGACCCTGGAAATTGCACTTATTGTTTACTCTTATTATTGCCTGTTTGGCAATGGCTTTGTTGTTTTCGGAATGCAGCCATCTGATGCTAACATAAACAGAAGAATAATAATTTTCACATTTAATGTAATTGTATTTCTTAGAATACTTGTTACCATTTTTCACCTTGTAAAAAGAAAAATTCCAATGGAAGAAGCATTTAGTATTCCCATGGCTTTTGCGCTTTACTATATTGGATTCGTATATTTTGTTTACCACTCTGTTCACACTATTGATACATTTGATGTTTTTGCTGTCCTGCTTTTTTTATTTGGTTCGTATCTTAATACAGGTTCAGAATTAATGCGAAACAAGTGGAAGAAAAATCCCGAAAATAAAGGCAAACTATATACAAAAGGCCTTTTTAAATATTCAATGCATATTAATTATTTTGGCGATTTATTATGGGTTTCAGCTTATGCAATGATTACAAGAAATTGGTATTCTATTGTAATTCCCGTTTTCCTGTTTTGCTTTTTTGCATTTTTTAATATTCCTAAATTAGATAAATATTTAAGTGAAAAATACGATACTGACTTTAAAGATTATAAAAGTAAAACAAAAAAATTTATACCATTAATTTACTGATAACCAAATAATTTCAAACAAATCAGGTTCTATAAATTAATATGTGTGTAAATACAAGATATATTTTTTGTAATTTGTACAATACTTGTTTACCAAAATTTATTAAAAATGAAACAAATTTTACTTTTTAGCCTTCTCATTCTTTTTACAGTTTTTTCGGCCAAAACCAAAGCACAATGTACACCCGACATTATTAATTGCATTGACACAGACGACCCGGGACAAATATGCCCCGATGTTATGCCGGAAGGAACTGTTGGAGAAGAATACAACCAAACGGTTACGATTATACCTCCTTATGAAGCTGACCTGGGTACAGGGCCTATTACAATTATAAAAATTAAAATAGATCAGATTAATAATCTTCCTCCCGGATTAAGTTACGAAAGTAATGCTGAAGAGTTTTATGCCGATACTGTTTATTGCGTACAATTAAGCGGAACACCAACAACTGCCGGCACTTACGATTTAAGTATCCAAATAATTCCGTTTATTGATTATCTGGGAACTCCGGTTGAAATGCCTGCCCAAACTGACGATACATCTATTACAATTACCATAAACTCTGCTAATTTAATTGAAAGTATAAATACAAATCCTTTTTACAATTTAACTATTACTCCAAATCCTTTTTACAATTTAACTACAGTAAGTTTTAATACAAGTAGTTATGGAAATGCTTCATTACATATTTTTAACAGCCTTGGCAAAGAAATATGGAATAAAACAATAAAATTCAAGTCAGGAATAAATAACTATTTGTTAGATAATCTGAACTTTAATGAAGGAATGTATTTTGTTATGATTAAAAACGACCGCTTTATTCAAACAAAAAAACTAATTAAAACTCAATAATATACACAGAATAATTCCTATAATTTATAAAAGTATTTAACTGAAATAGTTCTTGGCGGGCTAACATCACCCGGGCGAATGGTGTATTCTTTATTTAATAAATTTTTTAAATTCAGGGCTATCCCCGACTGTGCATTTATTGAGTAAGTAATATAATAATCAAGAATAGTATAAGGTTTATTATATTTTTTCCAGTATTCAGCAAAACCCGGCAATATAAAAGCACCAATTAAAGGGTCGGTAAAAACTGCATCAATATTTATCATTTTACTATGATAAACCACATTCAATCCACTTGAAAACCTTTTGTAGTTAAATTCTAAATTTGCTTTAAAACTATGTTTAAAACGATATTTTAATATCTTACAACTATCTGTTATGCAACTATCGTTTTTCAATACATCCAAATCAACAGGGTAAGTATAGGTATAACCTATATTAAATTTTGTTGGAATATTTGCAATATTGCCCTTTCCACTAAACGATATTTCATAACCAGCAATAAGGGCCTTACTAACATTTAAAGCTTTAAAACCAAAATGATCTGCGGTTGCTTGTTGTACCGAATCTGGTTTATACAGTCCAAAAGTAAATTCAATCATATCTGAATACTCAGTTAAATATCCGGAAAAATCAACCGACATCAGCCATGATTTTACTTTAAAAGCCTGATTAGTACCAACTTCTGCACTCCAGCCTTTTTCAGGCTTCAAATCAGGATTAGGAAAAATATTTAACGCGCCAACATTTGTAGTGGTAAATTTTTCAGCAATTGACGGATAACGATATCCCTGGCCAAATGAAGCTCTTAAAAAAGTGAATTCAAATAATTGATAATTTATTCCACTTCTAAATACAGGTTGAAAGTTTTCTTTTTGCCTGTCTAAAAAATATTGCTCTGCTCTAAATCCTAACAGAATTCTAAGTCTTTCTTTTATTTGTTTATTCATTTGCACATAAGCTGCTAATTCATTTCCTGTATGGTTACTGTATAAATTAGCCAGAATAGAGGAATATTTTTCGGTAATGCCTCCTATAAGTGTTAATTCTTTATTGAATTTTTTAAAAACCTGATAATCAACATATAATGATTGCGCCTTACTATCTTTGTCATTATCTTCAACAAATACATTATTGGTAAAATAATACCTTGATTTTATGCTATGCTTAATGCCATTTTTAGTATAATAAGTAATAAAAGGATCTATATTTAATCGTAAACCCGAAAGCTCATTTAAAGCATCGGTATTTTGGCGATAAGCACCCGAATCAGCATTTTGCCACAAAAAAAAGTCGATTTTTTTAAAAGGCATTACATTTAAATTAATCCCATAAACAAGATTTTCAATCTTTTTATCTTTATGTTGAAAATTAATATTTACCCTTCCGCGTTTTTCATATTCATTTTCTCTATAAGACATATCGCTAAAGTAATCGAGCCCAATAATAAAATCAGAGTTCTTTATTTTTCTGGAGTGTAGAAAATTAACATTGGAATAGAATCTTGGCTTATCCCACCAGATTAATTCTTTCCTTTTTGGGTTTAAGTATGTGCCTGAATATACATTAAATTTTGTTACCGGTTTATCTTTAGCAAAAGCAGTCCTGAAATTAATTACGCCATTTAAAGCTGAAGAACCGTACATTACCGAAGATGCTCCTTTTATTATTTCAATTTGTGAAACATTTTCAAGAGGCAGAAAATTCCATTTTACATCAGATGCATCAGGGCTTAACAATGGAAGGTCGTTTAGTAATAATAAAACCCTGCTACCCGCTCCGTAACTATATCCACTACCACCTCTAATACTAGGTTGTCCATCCATTATTTCAACCCCGGGTATTTTTTCTAAAACTGTCTCAACACTGCTAACAACTTGCGATTCAATAAAATCAGGCTTTATTATGTCCATTGAAACAGTAACTTCAGTAATTTTCTGTTCAAATTTACTTTCACTTACCACAACCTCATCAAGCTTAACTTCTTTTTGCTTCAGTTTGATATTTAAATTTAAAGTATCTGAATTCTTTAAGTCAATAAATTCAACTCTTTCGTTATAGCCTAAAAAATTAAACCTAAGGGTGTCTTTTATTTCAACATTTATAGAAAATTCGCCTTGCGAATCGGTTATTACACCGGTATTGTCAGATTTTACAACACTTGCACCAATTAGGGGTTCGTTGGTTTTAATATCATGAATATATCCTTTAACAAATGCACTTTGTCCAAAATAACTGTTACATTGAAAAAATAAAATATTAATAATTATAAATATTAGAATGCGTCGTATCATTGAACCATAAAAAGTCTAATTCATATCAAATATAAAATATTAATTGTTAATATG
>JAADFW010000038.1 GCA_013152655.1 Chlorobiota bacterium | reverse complement strand
GTTCTGGGCAGAATTACTCCTGTAATTTTAAGCTTTTTGATGTTAACCGCACATTTTCAGCGTATTTATTTGAATTGGCTTTCATTATTTGTTTTGCTAATTCCTTTTATTTTAATTTATAAAAAACCTGTTGCAGTTAGAATCATTCAGGCTATACTTGTTTTAGGAAGTATTGAATGGATAAGAATTATTTTTGTTTATTGTTCTTTACGAATTGAAAATGAAGAGCCATGGTTACGATTGGCAATAATTTTAGGAGTTGTTGCTTTGTTTACATTAGCTTCAACTTTAGTCTTTAAAAATAAAAAGCTGAAAGCAATTTATGGTATATCATAAAAAAAGAGGCTGTCCTCTTTGCAGAAAACAGCCTCTTATATCATAATTTTTTAATAATTATTTATTACAAATTATGCTTTTTTACAAAATCATTTACCACTTCTTCTAAATTAGGAAAACCTATTTCCTGAAGATCATAATAAACTCTTGTGTTAGGTTTGTTGATTTTAACAATTCTGTTTAAATCAATTGGAGTTCCAATAACAACAGAATCACATTCTGTATTATTAATAGTAGCTTCCAGGTCTTTTAATTGTTGTTCGCCGTAACCCATAGCAGGTAACAATGTTCCTATATTTGGATAAATTTTAAATGTTTCGCTTAATTTACCTACAGTAAATGGCCTTGGGTCAACCATTTCAGCAGCACCAAATTTTTGAGCTGCAACAGTACCTGCGCCAAGTTTCATTTCACCGTGTGTTAAAGTTGGGCCGTCTTCTACAACTAAAACTTTCTTTCCTTTTATTACTGAAGGATCATCAACTTTAATAGGAGAAGCACCATCAATAACTACTGCATTAGGAGCTACTTTTTGAATGCTTTCTCTAACGGTTTGAATTCCTTCAGGAGAAGCACTGTCCATTTTGTTAATAACAACAACGTCAGCCTGGCGAAGAGTTACTTCACCCGGATAATATGACAATTCATTTCCCGGACGGTGAGGGTCAACTACTGTAATTGCAAGGTCTGGAACATAAAAAGGGAAATCGTTATTACCGCCATCCCAAAGAACAACATCGCAACCATCTGGGTCTTGTTCTGCAGCTCTAAGAATAGCTTCATAATCAACACCTGCATAAATTACGTTTCCGCGCACTACGTGTGGCTCGTACTCTTCCATTTCCTCAATTGTACATTTGTGTTTTGCCAAATCGTCAACCGTGGCAAAACGCTGTACTTTTTGCGCTACTAAATCACCATAAGGCATTGGGTGGCGAACAGCAACTACTTTTAGGCCTTTAGCCATTAAAAGCTCAATAATTCTTCTTGAAGTTTGGCTTTTACCGCATCCGGTTCTAACTGCACCAATAGAAATAACTGGTTTTGTACTTTTTACCATGGTATCTTTTGTACCTAAAAGTATAAAATTAGCTCCGTTAGCATTTACAATGGCACTAACACCCATTACTCTTTTGTAAGGAACGTCGCTGTATGAAAATACACAGTCGTCAACGTTCAACTCTTTAATTAATTTGGGAAGGTCTTCTTCTGCGTATATCGGGATACCGTCCGGGTATAGGTCACCAGCTAATTCAGCTGGATACTTCCTTCCGTCGATATCTGGAATTTGAGCAGCTGTGAAAGCTACTACGTTGAAATTCTCATTTCCTCTGTAATAAGTGTTGAAGTTATGAAAATCTCTTCCGGCAGCACCGATTATAATGACATTCTTTTTTGCCATAATATACCTCCGTTTTAATTTAAAGATTAATAATTAATTATCACGCAAAGATAGTTTTTTAAGGCATATTCTTAAATTTTTAACTTTTTTTATATTATCAGATTATGGTGCTAAGAATTAATAATTTAAGTGAAAATTTTTGATAATCAATATAATATAGAAGATAATGTTGGATATTAATTGGTTGTAAATTTAGATATGTTTAATAACAGGTGATTTTAAAAATATAAATTATGCATTTTAATTTTTTCATCCTGTCACCTTTTCTCTCTTTCACTATTTAACTATATTTGTCAGCTTACAACTATATTTTACATTCAATATGAATATTGCCGAAATCCTACAGGTTACTAAAAATACATTATTTTCTTTTGAACTTTTACCTCCGTTAAAAGGCGGTAATATTGAAACAATTTATAAAACTATTGACCCTTTAATTGAGTTTAATCCTATAAATATTAATGTTACTTATCACCGACAGGAAGTAATTTATAAAAAACATGATAATGGTTTGTTAGAACCGCGAACTGTGAGAAAAAGGCCGGGTACAGTAGCTATTTCGGCAGCTATAAAGTATAAATATAAATTGCGTGTAGTGCCTCATATAATTTGTGGCGGCTTTACTAAAGAAGAAACTGAAAATGCCTTAATAGACTTACATTTTTTAGGAATTCATAATTTATTGGTTGTACGTGGCGATGTTCCGAAAAATGAAAAAGAATTTGTTCCTGAACCTGACGGACATGTACATGCTGTTGATTTAGTGAAACAAATTATGAAAATGAATAAAGGTAAGTATATTGACGAAGAGTTATTACATTCTATGGCTACTTCATTTTCGGTGGGAGTGGCCGGTTATCCCGAAAAACATAGTGAATCGCCAAACCTGGAATCAGATTTATACCATTTAAAACAAAAGGTTGATGCCGGGGCAGATTATATTGTAACCCAAATGTTTTTCGACAATAAAAAGTATTTCGATTTTGTAAAAAGTTGTCGCAATTATGGAATTAATGTGCCTATTGTTCCGGGTTTAAAGCCTGTTTCGGTAAAAAACCATATTACATTGCTTCCCAAAACATTTAATATAGACCTTCCGCAAGAATTAGCTATGGAAATACGAAAATGTAAAGATAATAAAGATGCTCGCCAGGTGGGTGTTGAATGGGCTATTGAGCAATCGAAAGAACTAATTGCAGCTAATGTGCCGGCATTGCATTTTTATACCATGGGCAAGTCTGACAATATAAGGAGTATTGCTAAGGCTGTGTTTTAATGTACTTTTATTGGAATTTTATAAT
Source organism: Chlorobiota bacterium (assembly GCA_013152655.1). Taxonomy (GTDB): domain Bacteria; phylum Bacteroidota; class Bacteroidia; order Bacteroidales; family B39-G9; genus JAADFW01. Next base: position 5,696 of record JAADFW010000038.1, on the reverse strand, counting down.
TCAAATTAAGTGTAAATGAAGATAAATTTCCTTTATACCATAATTGAGTATTTTTAACAATATTCTTTTTACTATAATTTAATTCTAAAGTTAAATTATTGAAATTTATCCCGGTATTAAATAATGGAGTGAAATAGAATTGTTTAATATCCCATACTGCATCAGTTACTATTATTGAAAGAGAAGCCCCTCCTCCTAAAAAGCAGCTGATTTTATTATTTATTGGTATATAATAATTAATTAAATTACTTGCTTTTGTTAGAAAAACATTAAAATTCAGCCAACTAAAAGTATTGATATCCGGACTATTTTTATCATAACCTGCTTTAAAATTTAAATAATTGAATGTTATTTCGCTATAATTTTTCCAATTGGTTTGCTTCTTTAAAATTGAAGACAAGTAACCCAAGCCAAATACCAAATTTGTTGAAGGTTTAAAATATGCCAATGAATATTCAGGATTGGAACTGGTAAAAGAAAAGTTTGAATTCGTAACTCCTGATATAAGAGAGAGATAAATTCTTTTTGATTTATCGGAATAATTAAAATCTAAATTTGTACAATCGTAATATTTCTTAAAAATATCAATTATACTGGATTTTCTAAATTCACTATTCGTTATTTTCGTTTTTAATGAAGGACAATCATTTAAATAATAAATTAACTGGCCTTTATAAGTTTCTACTGTTTCAATCGACCTGCTAACTTTAATATTTTTAGTTTTAGAAAAAACAATGTATCTGTAGTATATTAATTCGTCAAAATCTAAAGTGTCTTTTTGTACATAAAAATGTTCCTTATTATATTCATCTATATAATAATATAAATTAACTTTTCCTGAAAACAAAGTTTGTAGAAATACCTTTTCAGTTACAGGTTTCATTCGCCTGTTTATTGCTTTTAGTTTATCCGTTTGATTAGATTCTTTATCAATAGATACATTTACACATATATAGTTATTGTTGCTAAAAGAAATATATTTTGTGTTTTTATTATTAAATATTCTGATAGTATCGGTAAGGCTTTTTTTAAATTCAAAAAAATGTGGACTGCGTACCCATTGTTTATTATTAATAAAACCAACTAATGTATCTTCATTGTTTGTAATAATAGTACCATTTACGAAATTACTTTGTGCAACAATTGAAATATTACAAAAAATTGTAAGCACAAACACTAGGATATTAAATTTCCTCATTCTACTTGTTTACCAGAATATTAATTACCTTCTAATTCCTTTATTTTCTTCTCCAGCTCTGAAATTCGATTTACCAAATCGGGTAGTTTTCTAAAGTAAACATACGATTTTTGATATTTTGTGTAATTAAAAGCCGGATAACCCATTACCACTTCGTTTTCTTTTTTTATGTCAGATGGTATTCCTGATTGAGCAGCAAACTTCACTCCATCAGCAATTTTTATATGTCCTGCAAAGCCAACTTGTCCGCCTACCATGCAGTTTTTCCCAAGTTTGGTAGAACCTGAAAGCCCTGTTTGTGCTGCAATAACTGTATTTTCACCAATTTCAACGTTATGTGCTACTTGAATTAAATTATCTAATTTAGCTCCTTTTCTTATTATTGTTGAGCCTAATGTAGCCCTGTCAATAGTAGTATTAGCACCAACTTCAACATTATCTTCAAGGATAACATTTCCAACTTGTGGTACTTTTGCATAATCTGATGCCTGTTGCGGTGCAAAACCGAACCCGTCAGCACCAATTACTGCTCCTGCATGTATAATACAATTATTTCCAATTATACAATCGGGATAAATTTTAACTCCCGGATATATGATTGTATTTTCACCAACCTCAACATTTTCTCCTATAAAAACGTGTGGATAAATTTTAGATTTTTTTCCAATACTTGCTTTTTCACAAATAACAGCTAATGGGCCTACATAAGCATCGGCTCCTATTATAGCATCAAAGGCAATTGATGCTTGTTTGTCTATTCCTGTTTTATCTTCTTTCTGCTGTTTGTAATAGTTTAGCAGTTTGGCAAATGCATCGTAAGCATTTTCAACGCGAATGAGTGTAGTATGTATTTTTTTGTCTGCTTTAAAATCTTTATTAACTATTACAATAGTTGATTTTGTTGTGTATATATATTTTAAATATTTAGGATTTGCTAAAAATGACAATGTCCCTTCTGTGCCTTCTTCAATTTTACTTAAAGATGATACAGTTGCATTTTTATCTCCTTCAATTTTTCCGCTTAGTAAATCGGCTATAACTTTTGCTGTAAATTCCATACTTCAATAATTTTTTATGCAAATCTACTAATATTTTTCTAGCTATTGAAAACCTTGCTTTCTTAGTATTTGTCAATTTTCTGTTTCTAAATTATTTCTTTCGGATAGCATAAAATATATTTTTTAACCGTTTTTGACAAAACAGCATGATTTAACATATCTGATGCTTCAGCAATATCTTTTATTTTTCCTGTTTTTGAAAGAATAGTTATACTTTCATCAGCAAAACTATAAGCTGAATTACTTACCTGATCAGTAAAAACATAATAATCTGTTTCTTCTTCTGTGAGTTTCATTTTCTTTTTAGCAGCAGATTTAATTTTATTAATTTCATCGGTATCAAAAGGATTATTTTGAAGCTTAATTGAGAATAATTTCCTGTTAATTAACCTGTAAGATAAATCTGAAAGAATCTTATCACTATGGTTTATCCATGTTTTTATTGAAGTAATTATATCATTATCGTCAATTAGTGAGAATGTGTCTAAGATATTAGTTTCTTGAAAAGCGTTGAGATTTATTGATTTGGAAAGAAATATGAAAAGGGCAGGGGAGGCAAATAGTTCTTCACCCGACTTTACTAATTGTTTTGCCCTTTTTAAAATTTTAATTAGTAATTGGTCAGCAGATAAAACAGTTTTGTGTAAATAAACCTGCCAATACATTAACCGCCTGGCAATAAGAAATTTTTCAATAGAATAAATCCCTTTTTCTTCAATAACAATTGAATCGTTATAAATTTGAAGCATTTTTATAATCCTGTCAGAACCTACAATACCTTCGCTAACCCCGGTAAAATAGCTGTCGCGGCGTAAATAATCAAGCCTGTCCATATCTAATTGGCTTGAAACCAATTGATGAAGAAATTTTTTAGGATATGCATTATTAAATATTTGAATAGCTAATTCTAATTTGCCTTTGTAAATAGTGTTTAGTTTATTCATAAAAGCCAAAGAAAGTGCTTCGTGAGAAATTTCTTCAATAATATAGTTTTCTAATGTATGCGAAAAAGGGCCATGCCCTATGTCGTGTAACAAAATAGCAATTCTTGCTGCTTCAGCTTCTTCATTTGTAATATTAAAACCTTTCGATTTCAAATTACTTATAGCTTCGCTCATTAAGTGCGTTGCCCCAAGTGCATGATGAAACCTTGAGTGCATTGCTCCCGGATAAACCAGATAAGTTAAACCCAATTGTTTAATTCTGCTTAATCGCTGAACATATGGGTGTTCAAGAAGTTCGTATATAAATTCGGAAGGAATTGTGATAATTCCGTAAACAGGATCGTTTATTATCTTTTTTCTATTAATCACTATTGCGATTTGTGGTAATCAGGCAAATTTATAGTATAACATTTTCTTCGTCAACCGAAATAACTTCTTTTATTTCGGGTATTGTTTTTTTTATGGTATGTTCAACACCCGATTTTAATGTTTGAATATTCATGGTGCAGTTCTGACAAGCACCAAGAAGTTTTACTTTTACAGTCATATCGTCTGTAAGTTCAATAAAAGATATATCACCTCCATCAGCATTTAAAAAAGGCCTTACTAAATCTAAAGCTTCTGTAATTTTGTTTATTATTCTCTTTTTGTTTTCCATAAACTATTTTTTAAAATTAAGCAGAAAGTTATTTGTGGCATTGTTTGCAAAAGTTCCACATTTAAAAAATGTGGAACTTTTGTTGAATTTAGTTTTAATTTTTAGCTGCCGAACAGCCATCAGTATTTGTTATTTCAACTTTTTTTGTCGGAGCCAGATTGGCATTTCTAAATGCAATTTCTTTTGCAACATTTTCTGATAATTTACGAAATGCATTTCCTGTTGGTGTATCTTCCAGGGCCGAAGGCTTTCCAATATCGCCACCTTCTCTAATGCTTTGTACTATCGGAATTTGACCTAAAAGCGGAACATTTAATTTCTGAGCCAGTTTTTTACAGCCATCTTTTCCAAAAATATAGTATTTATTTTCAGGTAGTTCTTCAGGTGTAAACCAAGCCATATTTTCAATTAATCCTAAAACAGGAACATTTATTTTTTCGCCTTTAAACATGCTAATTCCTTTAATTGCATCAGCCAGGGCAACATCTTGTGGCGTACTTACTATAACAGCTCCTGTTACCGGTACGGTTTGCACCATTGTTAAATGAATATCGCTTGTTCCTGGAGGCAAGTCAATTAACAAGTAATCAAGATCTCCCCAATATCCGTCGTTTATTAATTGTTGCAAAGCACTGGTAGCCATGGGGCCTCTCCAGACTAAAGCATCACTTTGGTTAGCAAAAAAACCAATTGATAACATTTTTACTCCATATTTTTCAACCGGAACAATTTGATTTTTGCCGTCAACATCTTGTAAAACAGGTTTTTCATTTTCAACAGCAAACATTTTTGGTATTGAAGGGCCATAAATATCTGCATCTATTAAACCAACTTTTGCTCCACTTAAAGCCAGGCTTACTGCCAGGTTTGAGGCTACTGTTGATTTTCCTACTCCTCCTTTTCCTGAAGCAACTGCAACAATGTTTTTAACATTTGGAAGAACCTTTTTTTCATCTATTCTGCCAATAGATATTTTTGAAGTAATTTCTACTTTAACTTCTGCTTCTTTGTCAATAAAACTTTTAACTGCATCAATACAAGCATTTTGTATTGAATTTTTAAAGGGATTATTGTTTGTAGGCAATACAAGTTTAAAGCTTATATTTTTTCCTTCAATTTTAACATCATCTATCATGTTTAACGAAACAAGGTCTTTTTCGGAATCAGGATAAAGAACGTGTCCCAATGCATCTAACACATTTTCATTTGTATATTCCATTTCTTATTTTAATTTAATTTAAATAAACATAAAAAGAGGCTACAAAAGTATAAAAAAAAATGTAACTATGAGTTTGTTTTTCAGTTGAATATTGTTGTGTTTTTTTGCCTGATATAATTGTAATGTATCCGAACAATTTTAACCCCCCTTTTTATTAATAATATAAACCAAACAATTTGCTTGTTTTTATTTTGAAACAGTTACTTAACTATAAGCAACATAGCAGAAAGTAATTATTTGTTTTTATGCGTTTAATTAATAAATTTGAATATCAAGGTGTATCTTTTTTTTTGATTATTAAAAAATCTACATATAAGTGCTGAATAAAATTGTTTGTCAATAGCTGAACAATATATGTTTGTATTTTAAGGTGGTTATATATTAGTGTTGCCAAGCATACAAAAATCAATTCTATTAGATAAAGTTCCCAAAATGAGAATTGTTTATTGTCTTTGTATTTAGATAAATTGAAAATGAAAAGAATATTTGCAAAGAGTACATTGAGAGAGTATTGGGAGAAACATATAGATATAGAGCAGTATTTAAAAACATGGTATGATACTGCGATGGATTCTGATTGGAGGATTCCTAATGATGTTAAACAGACTTATGCAAATGC
>JAADFW010000037.1 GCA_013152655.1 Chlorobiota bacterium | reverse complement strand
CTATAGAAAGCGATGAAGCAGATATATTAGGCTTAATGATTGATGAATATGAGAAAGAACATTATCCAATTGAAACACCTGACCCGATAGAAGCAATAAAGATTCGAATGGAGGAAATGCAATTAAGACAAATTGATTTGGTTCCGGAGATTGGTGGAAAAAGCCGAGTTTCTGAGATTTTAAATCGTAAGCGTAGATTGACTGTTGGTATGATTCGTAAATTAGCAAATAGGTTGAGTTTATCAGCTGGATTACTAATTAAAGATTATCAATTAACAAGATAATAAAAGTACGGCAACTAAAATTCAGCGCCATCATTGTACCACATATAGTGACTGACTTCAAAAAATTAGATAAAAAATACTTGATTAATATACTTAAAAGATATACCTTTATGATATAAATAATTAATATTATGAAATCAATATCTCTAAAAATAGACGATTCAATCTTTGTAGATACTGAAAAGATTCTTTCAAGGATTAATAAACCAAGAAACAGATATATTAATGAGGCAATAGATTATTATAATCGATTTCAACGAAGATTGATTCTTGAGAAAAGGCTAAAAAAGGAATCTAATTTAGTAAAAAGGGATTCGATGATAGTACTTAAAGATTTTGAGGAGATTGATTATGCCGATTAAACAGTTTGAAATTTGGATTGCAGATTTGAATCCACAGATTGGTACAGAATCAGGTAAGACAAGGCCAGTATTAGTTGTTCAAACAAATTTACTTAACAAAATACCACATCCATCAACGATTATTTGTCCAATAACAACAAAAGTTAAGAAAGATTCTGACATTTTAAGAGTTCATCTTGAAAAAGGAATGGCAAACCTACATCAAGACTGTGACATTATGATTGACCAAATTCGATCAATTGATAACAAACGATTAATTAAAAAAGTTGGTAAATTACCGAATGAATTAATAGAGCTGATTAAAGATAATATAATGATAATCATAGATATAGATTAGCACGACAGTACAACAAAAAAATATAATGCATTAAAACGCATTATATTTTGGAGATTAATTTCAAAGCTTTAGACATAACATGAAAAATTATAAATCAAATACTTTCCAAATTAATACAACTGACTTTGAAAATGGAATATATTTAATAAAAATAAAAGACTCCAAAGGGAATTTATTGAAAACCGAAAAATTTGTAAAAGAATAATTTGTTAAAAACATTCGCATTATAAGAAACACGTTATTATTTGTTAATAACTATAAAAAAAAGATTTGCTATTTAAATATTTGAAAATGAGGTGAATAAAAATTTATTGTAAATATGTGAAACCGTTAAATACAAATTCAATATATTAATAAAAGATTTTCATTATGGAAATATTATTAATAATTTCTATACTATTTCAATTAATAGCAGTACTAATTGCAATAAGTTTAATTAAAATAACTGAAAGATATTTTGCATGGTTATTAATTGCTATTGCAATATCATTGATGGCTATTCGCAGGTTAATTACATTAATTTCTATTTTTCAAGGCGTAACAATTGTTAAAGGAGTTACTCTTGCTGAATACGTAGCACTAATTATTTCTATATTAATTTCTATTGGTTTGTTTTTTATGATTCCTATTTTTAAATCTATTAAAAAAAATGAATTTGAATTAGCTGAAAAGAATAAATTACTTAAAAAGGAAAAGGAAAAAGCCGAAGAAAGTAACCGTTTAAAAACTGCTTTTTTACAAAATATGTCGCATGAAATAAGGACCCCGCTCAATGCCATATTAGGATTTTCTGGTATTTTAAACAAACCAAAGTTACCTGAAGAAAAACGAAAACATTTTATTTCAATCATACAAAATAGCAGTAATCAATTACTTTCAATTGTTACCGATATCCTTACAATTTCTTCATTAGAAACAAAACAAGAAAAATGTAATATTAGTTCAGTTTGTATTAATTACATAATTGCAGATTTGCTTGCAATATTCAAACAACAAGCAAAAAGTAAAAACATTTTGTTTTACGCTAAGCCACAATTAAGCGACAAGCAATCTGAGATTTATAGCGATAAAACAAAAATTACACAAATATTAACCAATTTATTATCAAATGCGTTAAAATTCACATCGGAAGGTTTTGTTGAATTTGGCTACAATGTAAAAGGTAACGAATTAGAATTTTATGTAAAAGATAGTGGAATTGGCATAGAGAAAGAAATGCAGGCAATAATTTTTGAAAGGTTCAGGCAAGCAAATAATAACATAAACAAAAAGTATAGTGGAACCGGTTTAGGTTTGGCAATTTCAAAAGAATTTACAGAATTGTTAGGTGGAAAAATCAGGGTTCAATCAGAACCGGGAAAAGGCTCAACTTTTTATTTTACAATACAATACAAACCTGTAAACGAAAATAATAAAAGTACCATAACAACAAAACAAAATAAAAATTGCAAAACAATTTTAGTAGCAGAAGACGAAGAGTATAATTTTTTTTTCATAAGAGAAATATTAATTAACACTGACTTAACGCTTATACATGCCAAAGACGGACAAGAAACGGTTGAAATTTGTAAAACAAATTCAAAAATTGACTTGATATTAATGGATATAAAAATGCCTGTAATGGATGGATATGAAGCAGCTATGCTAATTAAAGGCTTTAAGCCTGATTTGCCAATAATTGCTCAATCTGCATACGATTTGGAAACTGAAAATAAAAAATACAGTAGAATTTTTGATGACTTTTTAGCCAAGCCAATAAATGGAGAAATACTAATTGAGAAAGTATATAAATATATTGATTAGCAAACGGTTTTAAAAAATAAAGTTTTGCTATTGCCTTTATTTGCAGTAAGTAATATTAAAATGCCAAATAATACTCTTTTGTCAGTTCTTTGTATTCCTCTGAATATTCATGCCGTTTTTCTTTTTCAATAATTAGGTTTTTTTCAGTTGGTTTTCTTTTTTGTTTTGAAAATTCAACCATTATTCTTTTTATTTTTTTTGCCGGTTTTGGATAAATATTCATAATGCTTTTAATAAATAAACCGTGGCTGTTTGCCTGGTTTTTAACAATAGAAAATTGGGCGGCGGGAATAATTATTGCCATAACTCCGTTTGTTGTAAGTAATTTTTTTGAACCGGATATTAATTGAGATATTGGGAGTGAATCATTATGCCTCGCCATTGTTCTTGCTATGTTTTTTGCTTTTATCGAATTGCTGAAATATGGTGGATTTGAAACTATCAGGCTGTATTTTTTCCGACATGTTTTAAGGTAGTCCTCAAATGAAGAATTGTAAACTGTTATTTTGTATTTCCACCTTGAGTTATTTATATTTTCACTTGCTTGTTTATAAGCTAATTCGTCAATTTCAACAGCATCAATTTCAACATTACTGCGCTGTGCTAACATTAAGGCAATTAATCCTGTTCCGGTTCCAATATCAAGTATTCTGGTTGCATTGTTACAATTAGTCCATGCACCAAGTAATACACCGTCAGTACCAACCTTCATGGCACATTTATCTTGTTTTATTAAAAATTGTTTAAACCGAAAATAATCGTTTGGCATAGAAAATTGATTTAAAATTTCTCAAATACACCTAACCCAAACAAAGCATAATCATATTTTACAGGGTCGTTTTTATCGAATTGTTTCAATCTGCCGGTTAACTCCAGTACTGCTTTCCAATCGTTTTGTTTACGCTTTAATAGCCCTAATTTTCTTGCAACATTACCAACATGAACATCTAACGGAATATAAAGTTGTGACATACTTATACTTTTATTCCATAGCCCGAAGTCAACACCAGTTTTATCTGTACGAACCATCCAGCGTAAAAACATATTTAAGCGTTTAGCAGCCGAACCGTTATCAATATTTGGGAAATGTTTTTTGGTTCTTTTCTCATGAGGTATTTCAAAAAATACCTGTCGCAGATTATTAATTGATTCTGTTAAATTATTTTTTAAACTAACATCTTTAAAAAAACTTTCAAAACCATTGTAATGTAAATAAATATGCTGAATAGCCTTAAGATAATGGACACAGTCAATTTCATTAAATGTCCGGTGTTTGAAGTTATTAAATTTGCTAAATTCCCGTTTGCCTGCGTTTATTATAAATTCATACGGATTATTTTCCATTAAATGCATTAATTGCCTTGCATTTTTAATAATGGTTTTACGTTGTCCCCATGCAATAGTAGATGCTAAAAAAGCTGAAATTTCAATGTCTTCTTTTTTGGTAAATGAATGAGGTATTTGTATCGGGTCTGTATTTATATATTCCAGTGTATTGAATTGATAAAATTTTTCTTCCAGAAAACTTTTTAACTCGTTATCAGATAAATAATCCATTTTAAAGAACTAAAACTTTAATTATCTATGATTACACCATCTTTAATGGTATAAATTTTATCAGAAGTATTAGATACGCTGGGATTATGGGTAACAATAATAAAAGTTTGATTATACTGTTTTCTCAGCTCATAAAATAGTTCGTATAGCTCTTTTGTATTTCCGGAGTCAAGATTCCCGGTTGGTTCATCTGCCAAAACAACAGCCGGATCATTTATTAATGCTCTTGCAATAGCCACACGTTGATTTTCACCACCTGACAATTCATTGGGCTTATGGTTTAAGCGGTTTTCCATATTTAAAAAGCTTAATAGTTCACGGGCACGTGTAAATGCTTCTTTTTTTGTTTTATTAGCAATGAAGGCAGGTATGCTTACGTTTTCAATAGCAGTAAATTCAGGTAAAAGTTGATGAAACTGAAAGACAAATCCAATATTGCGATTTCTGAATTTTGCTATTTTATTTTCTGACAATTGATGTATATGTGTATTGTTAATAATTATTTCACCTGAATCGGGCTCGCTTAAAGTACCCAGAATTTGTAATAAAGTAGTTTTTCCTGCACCACTGGCACCAACAATTGAAATAATTTCACCAGCTTTTATCTGAAGATTAATTCCTTTGAGTACTTGCAAGCTGCCAAATGATTTGGTTATGTTTTTTGCAGTTATCATTAAAACTAAAAAATTGAGTAAATATAAATGCAATATATAGCAAACAAAATTAAGCCTTTGTATCTTTTCAATATTCCTCCTTTTAGAGGTATAATTAAGACAAACAATAGTAAAGAAATACCAAGCATCCAGAAAATATCTGTTTTAAATTCCTGAAAATTAACCGGAATTTCTTTAACAACAGATGTTGTTCCTAATATTCCTAAAATATTGAAAATATTAGAACCTATAATATTTCCAATTGAAATGTCAGTTTCGTGCTTAAATGCTGCAATTAATGAAGTAGCTAACTCGGGAACACTGGTTCCGAATGCTATTAATGATATTGAGATAACTCTTTCGCTAACACCTATGTTGAGGGCAATTTGTTTTGCACCGTTTACAAGCCACGTAGAGCTAAACATTAAACCTAATGAGGATAAAACAATAAATACAATTGCCATCCATAAGGACGAGGTTTTAACTATTTGATTATTATTAGCTTCTTTTTCTTTTTTTCTGGAGTTTTGAATAGACCAAAAAACATAAATAAAAATAATAGTTAAAAATATTATTCCTTCATAAAACTGAAGCTTATTGTTTAATATAAAAATATAGAAGAGAATACCTGAAGCCATCATAATAGGCCAGTCAATTACAATTGAGCTTTTCTTTACCTGTATTGGATTAAAAATAGCTGTTAAACCAAGCACAAGGGCTATATTGGCTATATTTGAACCAACTACATTGCCAATTGATATTTCAGGATGGTTAAATAATGCTGCTTTTAAGCTAACAAATAATTCAGGGGCAGAGGTGCCTAAAGAAACAACAGTTACACCAATTACCAGTGTTGAAATCTTAAAATATTTTGCTAACAGAACGCTTCCTTTAACCAAATAATGGCCACTAAATAAAAGAACAATAAAACCCAGTAGTAATTGAATATATTCCATAAGGACTTATTTATAAAACCACTTTCAGTTTTATTTTTTTAAATTATTTGAAATATCGTTTATGTCTTTAACAATATCTGAATTGTCTTGAATTTCTTTTTTAATATCGTTGGTTGCTTTTTTAAATTCATTTAGGCCTTTGCCAAGCCCTCTGGCAACTTCAGGAATTTTTTTAGCACCAAACAGTAGTAATACAACAATTAGAATAACAAATATTTCTTGTCCGCTAATAAATAATAAGGTTTGCATGGTGATATATTTTATGCAAAGATATAAAAACTACAAAAGATTATTTATGAAAACGCTAAAAAGAAAAAACCCCTTGAAAATACAAGGGGTTTTCAAATCATTAATATATTATTTTATCTTCTTCTTTTTCCTTTTAATACGCGCGAAGTTTCATCTTTTTTTACTGTATCGTAAACAATTGGCGATGCAATAAACAAGGAAGAATATGTACCAACAACAACACCAATCATTAAGGCAAAAATAAACCCTCTAATTGTTTCGCCACCAAGAATAAATATAGTTAATAACACAACAAAAGTACTCATTGATGTATTAAAAGTACGACTTAATGTTGAATTTAACGCTGAATTCATAATCTCTTTTCGTTCCCGTTTTTTATAGAGTGCAATATATTCTCGTATCCGGTCGAATACAACTACTGTATCATTTATAGAATAACCAACAACTGTTAGTATTGCAGCAATAAATGCCTGGTCAACTTCTAAAGAGAACGGAAGTACTGAATATAACAATGAGAATAATCCAATTATTATAAGCACATCATGCATTAAGGCAAGAATAGCTCCCATTCCAAATTGCCAGTTTTTAAAACGAAGAAGAATGTATAAAAAGATAACTAATAGTGAGAAAAATACAGCATAATAAGCTGAATCTTTAATGTCGTCAGCAATAGTAGGGCCAACTTTTTGTGAACTCATCCTGTAATTATCTTTAAAATTCTGGTAAGTTACCTTATCGCCAAGTACCGGTTTTAACCCTTCGTATAATAATTCTTCAACCTGGTCGTCAGCATCAAGTGCTTCACTGTTAATCATGTATTTGGTAGTAATTTTAACCTGATTATTATTACCAAATATTTTAACCTCAGGTGCTTCACCATACACATTTTTTAAGAGTTCTTGTAGTTGGTTGGTATTAACAGGTTGTTCAAAACGAACTAAATAATTTCTACCTCCAACAAAGTCAACACCTTTATTCAACCCTCTTGTTACTAATGAGAATAACCCAATAACAATAATGATAATTGATAGCCCATAGAAAAACTTTCGCATTCCAATAAAATCAATATGGGTATTTTTAAAGAAGTTTCGTGTAAGCGAAGTATCAAATTTTAATACTCTGTTCTTTTTCATAAACCCGATAAATATTAATCTGGTTATGAAAATAGCTGTAAATAGCGAACTTAAAATACCAATACCTAAAGTAGTAGCAAATCCCTGAATAGGGCCTTTACCAAAATAATAAAGAATAATGGCAGTAAGCAAAGTTGTAATGTTAGCATCAATAATTGCCGAATAGGCATTTTGATAACCATCATTTATAGCCAGCTTATATCCTTTACCTGCTTTTAATTCTTCACGTATCCGTTCATAAATAAGCACGTTAGCATCCACCGACATACCAATAGTTAGAATTATTCCGGCAATACCAGGAAGCGTTAATACTGCTCCAAGCGATGCAAGCACACCAATAATGAAAAATATATTTGTTAATAGTGCAACATTGGCAACCCAGCCTGCATGGTTGTAATAAAAAACCATGTATATAAGTACAACAATAAAGGCAATAACAAATGATATTAAGCCGGATCGAATTGCTTCATGCCCTAATGACGGGCCAACTATAGCTTCTTCAATAATTTTAGCAGGAGCAGGTAATTTACCCGATTTAAGTATGTTTGCTAAGTCTTTTGCTTCTTTAATATCCATTCCGCCACCGCTAATTGATGAACGGCCTCCTTTAATTTCCTGGTTTACAACCGGATGCGAACGAACATAATTGTCAAGCACAATTGCTATTTGTCGTCCCACGTTTTCTTTGGTTAATCGTGCCCAAATTTTTGCACCTTCGCCATTCATTGACAAGGATACTTCAGCACTTGCCTGGTTTTGTCCAAATTCTGCTCTTGCATTGGTTATTACATTCCCATCAAGTGCAGCTCTTCCGTCTCTACTGGTAATTTTAATGGCAACTAATTCGAAAAAATTACCTGCTTCATCAATAGGCTTTGCCGACCATAAAAGTTTTAAATTTCTGGGAAATAAAGCTTTAACCTGTTTAATATTTAAATAAGCATTAACTTTGGCAGTATCTTTTTTATGTGAATAACCAATTGCTGCACCCTGTAATAATTGCTTTCCATCTCTTGAAACCCTTGGTTGAAGAACAGAAAATAAAGGATAATCTTTTAATAAATTTTGCGTTGCATTTAATGAGTCAACATTCAATGAATCGCTTTCTATTTTATCTAATAAAGAAATTCCGGAAGTGTCTTTATCTTCTTTAGAAACCTTTTCTGTTAAATTTTCAGTAATCTTTTTAGTTTCTTCTTTTTTTACTTCTTCATTTTTTTGAGTTTCTTCTTTCTTATCTTTATTAAGTGCTTTTTCAGCTTCTTCTATCTCTTTTATTTTTGTATTGGCTTCCAGTAAATATTGATAAATTTCAGAGTTTTCATATGTTTCCCAAAATTCAAGGTTAGCCGTTCCTTGTAAAAGTTTTCTTACTCTTTCAGGATCTTTAATGCCGGGAAGTTCAACTAATATTCTACTTTTTTGTTCAAGGCTTTGAATGTTTGGCTGAGCAACACCAAATCGGTCAATTCTACTGCGTAATATATTGAAAGAATTATCAATAGCACTTTCAGTCTCAGTTCTAATAATATTAAGAACTTCTTCGTTTGTTGAGTTATAGTTAATTCGGTCTTTTAATTCTATAGTATTAAAAATAGCAGCTAATCGTCCGTTGGGGTCAATTTGTTCAAAAGCTCTGCCAAATAAGTCAACAAAATCTTCCTGGCTATTTTTCTGCATTTTTTTGGCCAGGTTAATGGCATCAATAAAAGTTGTGTCTTTACTGTAATTTGCCAGTGATTTAATAACATCAACAACAGATACTTCTAAGGTTACGTTCATTCCACCTTTGAGGTCAAGGCCAAGGTTTAATTCCCTGTCTTTACATTCTGAGTAAGTAAATTTTCTTAAACCAATGAAATTATAAACGGGTTCATTTTCAATAGAATCAAGATATACTCTTTCTAATTTTTTATCACCATTTGCATATTCTTTTGCATCTTTTTGAACTTTGTTGGCATAATATGTAAATGAAAGTTGATATATACTAACAAGTGCCAGTGCAATTGCAAATACTTTTATAAATCCTTTATTCTGCATTTGTTTTTATTTTAATTACATTTTAATAATTTTCTCCTGAAAATAGTGCGCAAATATATTGATATTTTTTTTTAAAACACATTTTTTGCCCGGAAAATAAAACCATCCCTAAACTATTTGAACGAGTGGCTGTTACTTCTATTTATAAACAAGCATTTGCACTCCTTCAATTTTTCATCTTCTCAAGTTTCTACGCACTCTCTTTTTCCCTCTAATTTACTTATTTAATATTAACAATTTGTTTTTATAATGAATAACTGCATCATAATTTTTTAAAAAATCACCTCCAATAAGCCCTATTATTTTTTTATCGGAAATTTTACTATAAACGCTATTTAAATAATTCAAATCAATAAGAATTGTTTCAAAATTGGTTAAAACAAGTTCTCCTAATTTAAAAACCGGGATAATTACTTTTATACTATTTTCAATAGAAGCATTTATTCCGGCTGAAATATCTTCTTCAGTTTCATCAAGCAATTCAACATTTTTCTCAAAAATGTTTTTGGCAAAAACACTTTTATTAGCACCTGTGTCAATTATTAACCATCCTTTTTTGGGTTCAGCAAAGGCTGCTTCTACTAATAAATGACAACCATCACTTTCTATTTCTTCAATAACAATTGGTATGTTTATTTTCATTAATATATTTAAAATTTATTGTAATAATTGTTTACAGAATGCTAAATAAACAAAATTTGTTTAGATGAGAAGAAAACATTTTGCAATAATCAAAATTTCTATCTTTGCAGCTTATAAATGTTTAAAATATTGTACTATGATTTCTATTAATGAATTTAATTTTAGGAACAAAAAAGTTATTATGCGTGTTGACTTTAATGTTCCACTTAACGATAAATTACAGGTAACAGATAATACCAGAATTAAAGGAGCCTTACCAAGTATAAATAAAATTTTAGAGGATGGTGGTGCTGTCATTTTAATGTCACACTTAGGGAGGCCAAAAAATGGTTATGAAGAAAAATTTTCGCTAAAGCATGTAATAAAAAATTTGTCTGAATTATTGAATAAGCCGGTAAAATTTGCTGATGATTGTATTGGAAATTCTGCTAAAGAATTAGCTTCAGGCTTAAAACCCGGAGAAGTTTTACTTCTTGAAAATTTACGGTTTTATAACGAGGAAACAAAAGGGGATATTGAGTTTGCTAAACAATTAGCTTCACTTGCAGATACGTATGTGAATGATGCGTTTGGAACAGCACACAGAGCTCATGCATCAACTACTATAATAGCGCAATTTTTTCCAAATGCCAAAATGTTTGGTTATTTAATAAATAATGAATTAAAAAGCATGGATGCTGTTTTACAGAATCCGCAAAAACCTTTTACTGCTGTTTTAGGCGGTGCAAAAGTATCATCAAAAATTAGTGTGATAGAAAATTTATTGAATAAGGTTGATAATCTTATAATTGGAGGTGGAATGACTTATACGTTTATTGCTGCAAAGGGAGGCAAAATTGGGCATTCACTTGTTGAGGAGGACAAAAAGGATGTAGCTTTAAAAATAATAAAAGAAGCTGAAGAAAAAGGTGTTCAATTATTTCTGCCGGTTGATAATATTATTGCAGATGATTTTAGCAATAATGCAAATACTAAATATTGTGAAATTAATAATATTGATGATGGCTGGCTTGGTGTTGATATTGGAAATAATACGATAAAATTGTTCGAGGATGTTCTTAAAAATTCAAAGACAATACTTTGGAACGGGCCAATGGGCGTTTTTGAAATGGATAATTTTGCCAAAGGTACTATTGCAATTGCAAATGCTTTGGTTGAAGCAACTAAAAATGGTGCATTTACGTTAGTTGGTGGTGGCGATTCTGTTGCCGCTATAAATAAGTATAATTTGGCTAAAAAAGTAAGCTATGTTTCAACCGGTGGTGGTGCCATGCTGGAATATATAGAAGGGAAAGAACTGCCTGGAATAAAGGCTGTTAGAGAATAAATACTATATTCCAACATATTTATCGGATTAAATATTTTTTATAATAATTAATATGCTGTTATGTTTAAGCGCTTTTTTGTTGATTATAGATAAATCTAAATTGTTATGAAGAAAATTACTGTAAATTTTTGGGAAGAGCAATATGACAATAAAAGAACCGGATGGGATGTTGGATATGCAACAAAGCCGATTACCGATTATGTAGATCAAATTAAAAATAAAGAGATTAAAATACTGGTTCCGGGTGCCGGAAATGGTTATGAAGTGGAATATTTGTATAAAGCCGGATTTAAAAACACTTTTTTACTTGATTATACAAAATATCCGTTAGAAAATTTTAAAAAAAGAGTTCCTGTTTTTCCAGATAAGAATATAATACAAGAAGATTTTTTTAATCACAGCAGAAAATATGATTTAATTATTGAACAAACATTTTTTTGTTCATTGTTGAAAGCAGATAGAGAAAAATATGTAAAAAAAACTTACAATTTGCTTAAACCCGGAGGGAGAATAATTGGTGTATTATTTAATCACGAATTTGGATTAGAATCACCACCATATGGTGGTACTAAAGATGAATATTTAAAGCTTTTCAGTAAATTCTTTTTGATTAAAAAGCTTGAGTTATCGCATAATTCAATTAAACCACGAAAAGGTAAAGAACTGTTTTTTATTTTTGAAAAAAATGACTTATAAAAAACATAGGTTTATCATTTTTTTTTGAGAAAACAGGTATAAAAAAATATTATAATTCATTAATTAATTTAACAATAGCACCTAATTCAATTGATTTTGTATCAACAATGTATTGAGCTTTTTTATAAAATGGCTCTCGTTCAGCTAGTTTTTTTAAAACAAAAATAGGAAGTTCAACCTGGTTCATTGATTTAATAAGCGGCCTGGTTTTTTTTGAGTTTTTTAACCGGTTTACCAAAAGGCTATAACTGGCTTTTAAATAAATTGTTGTTCCATTTTTATTCATTAACTCAATATTTTCAATAATGCATGGCGTACCGCCTCCGGTTGAAACTATTGTTTTATTTTCTGTTTTAATAATTTCATTTAAAGCTGTTTGTTCATAAATTCTAAACTTATGTTCTCCTTCATTTTGAAAAATTTCTGAAACAGTAGCATTTTGCATTTTTTCAATATATGTATCAAGGTCAATAAACTGCCAGTTTAATTTGTTAGCAATTCTTTTTCCTAGTGTTGTTTTTCCACAACCCATAAATCCTATTAAAAAAACTATCATATTATTACATATAATGTTATTAAAATCTGTATCAATCTCTCCAATTTTCAAGTGTGAAGTTAAAGTTTGCACCAGTTTTGAAGCCGGCAATATTTTTTGAATCTTTATTATTTCTAAACCAGATTTTACTATTGTGTTTTTCAACAAATTCTTTACATAATATTAAACCTAAACCTGTTCCACTTTCATTGTTAGTTCCTTTTGTTGAATGATTAATGTCAACTCTGAATAACTTTTTGCTATCTTCCTTATTAATGCCAATACCATCATCAATAACCGATATTAGTGTTTTATTAGTACCTTCTGCAATTGCCTGAATAAGAATGTTTCCTCCGGGTAAGGTAAATTTCAATGCATTAGAAATTAAATTTCTTAATATTGTATTAAGCATATCCGGGTCTGCTTTAACAAAAAGATTTTTATTAACACTTGTCTTAAGTTTAATTTTTTTATTTGAAGCTGATTTTTTTAAAAGGCTAAATGTATAATTTATTGATTCTAATAAATTTGTTTTTTGTGGATTATATATTCGCATACCCGATTGATTTATAGACCATTCTAATAAATTTTCTAACAAACGATAAGTATTATGTGCCGATTGATTTAGAATTTCGAGTATTTCTGTAGTTTTTTTATTTTCCGGTTTGGCTTCATTTAGCAATAGTTCGGTAAAGCCTAATATGGTGTTAAAAGGACTTTTCAAGTCATGCGCAATTATTGAGAATAATTTATCTTTTGTGGCAACCAATTCTTTTAACTTTTGTTCAGATTTTTTTAAAATATCATTGGCTTTTTTTTGTTCGGTAATATCTTCAACCGTAGCAATCATATAATAAGGTTTTCCGTTTTCGTCTCTTATTAATTTAACTGTAACATTTCCCCAAATTAAACTGCCATTTTTATGAAAATATTTTTTTTCTTTATGAAACTCGTCTATTTTCCCTTCTAAAAGCTGTTTTAGCTTTTCTTTATCGTCTTGCAACTCTTTTGGGTGGGTAAAGTCGGCAAATGTCATGTTATATAATTCATCTTTTGTGTAACCAAAAATTTCAACAAATTTTTGGTTAACATTTTGGATTTTAAAATCTTTCACCGATGAATTTACAATTCCTATGGCACTGGTTTCGTAAATTAACCGGAATTTTCTTTCATTGTCAAAAATAGCTTCCTGTGCTAACTTTGTTGCTGTTATATCATGAATAATCCCGCTGGTAATTACATTTTTATCGTCTGATTCAATATAATTACTTCTGTCTGATACCCAACGAATTGTACCGTCTTTTCTAATAATACGATATATTTTTTCTGTTGTGTTAGTTTTTTTGTCAAAAGAAAAATCATCAAGTTTGTTACGGTCGTCAGGGTGTACAATTTGCTCCCAGCTTACCAAATGATCCTGGAAATTTTTTAATGAATAACCTGTTATTTCCTTAATTTTTCCATGAATAAATATAGGTTTAAAACTTTTTGTATGAGTCTGATAACTAATTCCGTCAAAATTTTGCAGAAAAGTTCTGTATTGAGCTTCGCTTTTTTTAAGAGTAATTTCAGCTTCTTTAACTTGTGTAATGTCACGAGCTATTGCAATAGTACTTTTTACTTTATTCGAGTGGTTAAAAACCGGATATACTGATGTTTCAATAAATTTAGTATCTCCTTTTTTTGTAGTTATTGTATTTTCAAATACCTCTTTTTTTCCGGTTTTAAAAACTCGACGCATATAACATTCAGGACATTCTGCTGGCATATTTTTAAAAACAGAATAACACTTTTTACCTAACATTTCATCTTTGCTTATTTTCTGGAATTTAACAAGCGTATCGTTTACCATTAAAATATTCAGTTTTTTGTCAATGAGGTACATTGGGTCTGAAATACCCATAAATATGGAGTTCAACAGGTCATAGTTATGAAATTTATTTTTTTCCTTAAATTGTTTAACTTTTGCCTCTAACGAATTAATTTTATTTTGCAATAGTTTGATTTTTTCCGTACTATTTTTAGTGGCAGAACACATAAAAACTTATTTTTAATTTCATTAAATTAATTTAGAAATTTAATTAATATTTATGGGGTTTTCAAGTAAATATATTTTTAAATGAGATAGCATAATAAGAATTAGTTGAATTAACTTGGGAAATACATTTTTTTCATAGCATGTTTTTTGTTTATGTCTGACTTTTCTTTTCCTGTCCTTCCTGACAGATGTGAGGAAACAAGTAATGAAACAGGGAATAGGCCACTTTATTTTATGCATTACTGATTGCCACCGGTATAAGATGACAGAAAAGTATTGTCTCTCTAAACTACACTTAAATGATGAAGCCAACTAATTACGAATTACCATATAACAAGCATATTGCCTTCTTTTGAAACATAGAAATTATGATTAATCAATCATTAAATTGCAGCCACGGATATCGCTGTTGTCAAATCGTCCTAAAATTGTAAAGCTTTCATTATTAAACTTTTTCCCAATATCTTTTGTCTCAATAAATGAGCAGGAATGAATATTGGCCAGGTCAATTATATTTATTCCACCTGATTTTCCGGTTTCAAGATAACTAAACGGATTATAAGTATCTCTTATCAATATTTTCATCCATGGCGGAGTTTTGTAAATTCCATTACCCGGGGAATACGACTGGCTCAAAAGTTCTGTCATCCCATATTCTGAATGAATGGTTTTTACCCTAAAGCCTGAAGTTAATTTTTGGTGTAGTTCTTCACGTATTAACTCTTTTCTTCTTCCTTTCATGCCCCCGGTTTCCATAACTATTGTATGCTGAAGGCTTACTTGATTATTTTCTATAAAATCAAGTAAAGCAAAGCTCACGCCAATTAATAGTGTTTTTTGTTTTTGCTTTTCAAGAAAAAATAATTTTTCAGCAAGCTCAGTATAATTATTCAGATAAAAACCACTATTTGTATTTTTTGAAGATTGAATAAGATTATTTACCATATAAACTAATGATGAACCTTCGCGCTCTAAATAAGAGGGCAAAAGAGCCAATATGCAGTAATCAGTTATATTGCCATAAAACAATTGAAATGAACTTTTAAAAGATTGTTCGTACAATTCAGTATTTCTTACATAATGTTTACTGGTTGTCATTCCCGAAGTTCCGCTACTAAAAAAAACTACTTTTGGTGTAAAACTACCGGTTTTTATCTCTTGTGTTTTGAAAAATTCAATAGGTAAAAACGGAATGGAATTGATGGATTTAATACTGTTTATATCAATGTGCAGGTTATTTAAATAAGTTTTGTAAACATTGTTGTTTGCAGCTTGGAAACGAAAAATTTTAAGAGCTGATTTTTCAAATTCTTTTTCAGATTTAATCTGAAAAATTTCGTTTTCAAGTTTTTTCATTAATGTAAATTTTATTGCAACTATACCGAGCCAATAGCCTCAACCGGGTTGAGCTTTGAAGCTGAAAGAGCAGGTGCAAAACCAGAGATTACCCCAATAATTACTGAAATTAATATTCCTAAAGTAACATTGCCGGCTGTTAAGTCAAAACTCATGTCGGTAATTTTGCCAAAAATTAAAGTACCGCCGTAAACCAAGAGTAATCCTAAAATTCCACCTAAAAGTGATAAAATAATTGCTTCAAATAAAAATTGTAAGAGTATAAAATAATTTTTAGCACCCAATGCTTTTTGTATTCCTATGATATTAGTCCGCTCTTTTACCGATACAAACATAATATTGGCTATCCCAAATCCGCCAACTAAAATGGAAAAACCACCTATAATCCATCCGCCAAGGTTAATTCCTGCAAAAATACTCTCAAAACCTTGTGTTAGCAGGCTGGCTTCGTTCAGGGCAAAGTTATCATCTACAACAGGTTTTAGTTTTCTAACTCCGCGCATTATTCGTCTTAATTCATCTTTTAAAGCGCCAGGGCTTACATTTTTTTTTGCTTTTACCATTATAAATGGATTTAAGCGGTCATTTCTGATATTAATCACATTTCTGGCAAAATTAATTGGTATAACAACCAATTCATCCATGCTTGAACCCAGCATACTCTCGCCTTCTTTTTTAAAAACACCAATTATCTGGAGTTTCCGGCCGAAAACTTTTATGTTTTTACCAATAGGATTTTGATTTTCAAAAAGTTCTGAAGATAGTTTATGGCCTATAATTGCTTTATTCTTTCCGGTTTGCGATTCATAAAATGAAAAATACCGGCCATTCTCAATTTCAAATGAGCGTATTTTGTCAAAATCGTGCGTGCTTGCCCAAATGGTTATATTTTCAGCAGAGTTATTTCCGTACTGAACTGTTTTTTCAGTTGAGATAGAAAAGGCACATGCTTCAACTCTTGAGGCTCTGTTTTTAATTTCATTATAATCTGTTATATTTGGTACCGGCCGGTTGAAATATTTCCACCAGGGATAACTTCCACCAAAAGCCCATGGCCATTTTTGTACATAAATTATGTCGTTTCCTAATGATTGAATACTATTTCGCACACTACTCTCCATTGCGTCAATAACAGTAAATACTGAAATAATTGCAAAAATTCCAATTGTAATGCCTAATAATGATAAAAATGTTCTTAGTTTATTTACAATAATAGAATTATAGGCAAAAAAGAAACTTTCTTTAATTAATCGTAACAACAACATAATTAGCTTATTAAAATAATTTCAATAGAAAAATATATATTTTTTAACAACAGGTAATTTTTTATAAAACAAATATACACAACCCTAACAAACACATTGCAATAAATAATTTATAATTGCATTAAATTTATATCTTTGTCAATTGTTTAAAAATGTGTTAGTAATACCTTAATTTCAGTTAATTGCAGTTACAAAAATGCGAAAAAAAATAACTTCTGCACTTATATCAGTTTATTATAAAGAAAATCTGGAACCGATAATTCAAGAATTAAAAAAACAAAACGTTAAAATCTATTCTACCGGCGGGACTCAAAAATTTATTGAAAAATTAGGTGTAAAAGTTATAGCTATTGAAGATTTAACAAGTTATCCTTCAATTTTAGGTGGACGTGTAAAGACATTACATCCGAAAGTTTTTGGTGGAATATTGGCTAGAAGAGATGTTGAAACAGATAAGCAACAACTTGAACAATATGAAATTCCGGAAATTGACCTTGTAATTGTTGACTTGTACCCTTTTAAAGAGACTTTAGATTCAGGAGGCACTGAACAGGAAATTATTGAAAAAATTGACATTGGAGGTATTAGTTTAATAAGAGCAGCAGCAAAGAATTTTAAAGATGTTATGGTTGTTGCTTCACGACATCAGTACAACGACTTATTAGCATTATTGAAGAGTGATAAAGGTTTTATCACTTTATCGCAACGAAAAACTTTTGCAAAACAGGTATTTAATATTTCATCGGAATACGATACCTTAATCTATAATTATTTTGCACAAGAAGATTTGTCGGCTTTTAAAGCTAATTATACACGATCAAAAGAATTAAGGTATGGTGAAAATCCGCATCAAAAAGGTACTTTCTATGGTAATCTTACGGACATTTTTGAGCAATTGAACGGCAAGGAAATTTCATATAATAACTTACTTGATATTGATGCAGCCATTCATTTAATTGATGAATTTGATGAAACCACATTTGTAGTAATGAAGCACAATAATGCTTGTGGACTTGCATCAAGAAATAAATTAACTGATGCATGGAAAGATGCTTTGGCAGGTGACCCGGTATCGGCTTTTGGTGGAATTTTGGCTTGTAATGTTAAGTTAGATTTAGAAACTGCAAATGAAATTTCAAAATTGTTTTATGAAGTTTTAATTGCTCCCGATTATGACAAAGATGCATTAGAAGTATTAACAAAAAATAAAAAACGAATAATTTTAAAAAGAAAAGATGCAAAATTTCCTGAGGTACAATATCGAACAATATTAAATGGTGTTTTATTTCAGGAGAGAGATTTAAAGACAGATAAGCATGAAGATATCAATGTAGTGACTAAGCAAAAGCCAACAAAAGAGGCAATTGAAGATTTGCTATTTGCAAATATTGTTGTAAAGCATTCAAAGTCGAATGCTATTGTTCTGGTAAAAAATAAGCAGTTATGTGCCAGTGGGGTAGGGCAAACCTCAAGGGTTGATGCACTAAAACAAGCTATTCAAAAAGCTGAGAATTTTGGCTTTGACTTGCATGAAGCAGTTTTGGCTTCCGATGCATTCTTCCCGTTTGCCGATTCTGTAGAAATTGCTAATAAAGCAGGGGTTAATGCTGTAATTCAACCGGGAGGATCAATAAGAGATAAGGATTCGATTGCATATTGCGATGCAAATAATATGTCGATGGTTTTTACCGGTACACGACATTTTAAACATTAATAGAAAATTTTTGAATAAAAAGATAATATAAAAATATAATTAAATGGGATTTCTTTCATTTTTAAACCAGGAAATAGCAATAGACCTGGGAACAGCAAATACAATTATTATCCACAATGACAAAATTGTTGTGGATGAACCATCCATTGTTGCTATTGACCAATTAACCGGAAAGTTAATTGCAATTGGTGAAACAGCTCGTCAGATGCATGGGAAAACACATGATAATATAAGAACTATACGGCCTTTAAAAGATGGGGTAATAGCAGATTTTAATGCAGCCGAGCAGATGATTCGCGGAATGATTAAGATGATTAATTCAAAATCCAGAATGTTTACGCCTGCGTTGAAAATTGTTATTTGTATTCCTTCGGGTAGTACTGAAGTTGAGATTAGGGCGGTTCGTGATTCTTCGGAACATGCCGGAGGCCGTGAGGTTTTTATGATTTATGAACCCATGGCAGCAGCATTAGGCATGGGCGTTGATGTTGAAGCACCGGAAGGAAATATGGTTGTGGATATTGGAGGAGGAACAACGGAAATTGCTGTTATTTCTTTAGGCGGAATTGTAAGTAATAAATCAATTCGAATTGCCGGAGATGATTTAACAATGGATATTCAGGAATATATGCGTCATCAGCATAATATAAAAGTAGGAGAGCGTACGGCTGAAAGCATTAAAATAAATGTTGGTTCTGCATTAAGCGATATTGAAAATCCACCTGCCGATTTTATTGTTCGCGGCCCGCATCAGATGACAGCACTTCCTATTGAAATACCGGTTTCATATCAGGAAATTGCACATTGTTTAGATAGGTCAATTACTAAAATTGAAGCTGCAATAATTGCTACTTTGGAAAAAACACCTCCTGAATTATATGCTGATATTTTTGGCAAAGGTATTTATTTAACCGGAGGTGGTGCATTACTGCGTGGTTTAGACAGAAGACTGAATGAAAAAACAAAAATTCCGTTTCATGTAGCTGAAGACCCTTTGCATGCTGTTGCAAGAGGCACCGGAATAGCATTAAAAAATGTAGATAAATTTAAATTTTTAAAACGATAATTTATTGAAATTGCATATTGACTAATAAAAAATGAGAAATTTAATCAGAATATTAATTCGATATCATTTTGCGATTTTATTTCTTATACTTGAGGTTTTTTCTCTCACTATTTATTTTAACAGTAATCAAAATCATAAAAATAAGATTTTGAATTCCTCTCATGCCATTGTTGCAGAGTTTTATAGTTTAAGTAGTTCGGTTTTTCAATATTTTAATTTAAGTAAAGTAAACTATCAGTTAAATGAAGAAAATACCAGGTTAAAAAGCGAACTTAAAAATAGTTATCATAAAAATTCCGTAAATATTCTGGAAATTTATGATTCGTTATATTCTAAAAAATATATTTACAGAACGGCAAAAGTAATTAACAATTCAATAAATAAACAACATAATTATATTACATTAAATAAAGGGTCGAGGCAAGGTGTGAAGCCTGAAATGGCAGTTGTTTCAACAACAGGAATTGTGGGGATTGTAAATGAAGTATCGCCAAATTATGCAACAGTTATTTCTATTTTAAATACCAAACTTAATATAAGTGCCAAAATAAAAAGGAATAATTATTTTGGCAGGTTAAACTGGGGCGGTAACGATTATATGCATGTTTTGCTAAATGAAATTCCTAACCATGTTGAAAAACAAATTGGTGACACAATTGTAACAAGTGGATTTTCAACCATTTTCCCTGAAGGAATTTTAATAGGTACAATTTCAAATTTTAACAATGATAAAAAAGGAAATTTTTATGAAATAGAAGTCCAATTATCGACTGATTTTAAAAATCTTGCCTATGTATATATAGTTGAAAATTTATTTAAAAATGAACAAATAAAACTGGAAAAAAGGTGAAAAAATGATTAAGGTTATATTAAGAAATATTATTTGTTTTGTTCTAATTGTTTTGTTCCAGGTTCTGGTTTTAAATAATGTTCAGTTTAGTTCATTGTTAAACCCATTTGTTTATACATTATTTATCCTTTTATTGCCTTTTGAGATATCAGGTTGGTTTTTACTAATACTTGCGTTTATCTTAGGGTTTTCTATTGATGCTTTTACTAATACTCCCGGGTTACATGCTTCAGCAACAGTTTTTATGGCTTCATTCAGGCCAATGGTTTTAAGGGGTATTGCTCCGCGAGATGATTATGAAATTGGAACTTTCCCAAGACTAAGCCAATACGGATTTGCCTGGTTCGTAAAATATACTGTAATACTGGTATTTATCCATCATTTGTTTTATTTTGTAATTGAAGCATTTAGTTCATTTAACTTATTAACAGTTTTAGCAAGAACATTTATTAGTTCTATTGTAGCAATATTTTTAATAGTTTTAAGTCAATTTATTATTTTTAGAGATTAATTATTTTTAATATCTATTTTTTAATTTTTTTCTTAATTAATTACATTGAAAACAGTTGCCTGCAAAAGTAAACACGTTGATATTCAGTATTTAAGAGGCTTTGTGTTTAGCATTTTCATATCAAAGGCTTAAAAATAAGGAGTTTTCTTGTTGGCACTGAATAGTAAAGATTGATTAGTGTAAAATT
Source organism: Chlorobiota bacterium (assembly GCA_013152655.1). Lineage (GTDB taxonomy): Bacteria > Bacteroidota > Bacteroidia > Bacteroidales > B39-G9 > JAADFW01. Next base: position 11,941 of record JAADFW010000037.1, on the reverse strand, counting down.
AAGTTGAATAGCTTTAGAAATAGCAGAAAATTAATATTTGAATTTTGGAATCTTACGCAAACAGGAAATATTTGATTATTGTATTAGTTGTTTTAATAAGCCTGATTTATTCTATACGTTTATTATCATTGCAAGTACTTGACTTAAGTTATAAATTATCAGCCGACAATAATGCTACAAGATACGTTGCACAATATCCAGCCAGAGGAAGAATATATGATAGAAGGAATAGATTGTTGGTATATAACGAAGCAGCTTATGATTTGCTTGTAATTCCAAATCAAATGAATGCGTTTGATACTACAGAGTTATGTAGTATAATTGATTTTACAAAAGAAGAATTACTTGTTCAGATACAAAAAGCAAGAAAATATTCTTATTATAAACCTTCTGTTATTGTAAAACAATTGTCAGCAAAAGTATATGCTGTTTTGCAAGAAAAAATATACAAATACCAGGGCTTTTTCGTTCAAACAAGAACTTTGAGAAAATATCCGCTAAAAACTGCATCACATATACTGGGGTATTTGGGTGAAGTAGATGAAAATATAATTAAAAATAGCAAGTATTATAAAATAGGAGATTACATTGGCATAAATGGAATTGAAAAATCGTATGAAGAGGAGTTAAGAGGAGTAAGGGGAGTAAAAATATACCTGGTTGATGTGCATAATAGAATAAAAGGAAGTTATAAAGACGGAAAATATGACAAACAGGCAATTGCCGGCAATAACCTTGTGCTTTCAATAGATGAAAAATTGCAAGAGTATGGAGAAAAACTTATGCAAAACAAAATAGGAAGTATTGTTGTCATTGAACCGGAAACGGGTGAAATATTAGCATTAATTTCGTCTCCAACCTATAATCCTGAACTTTTAGTTGGCAGGGTTAAATCAATTAATTATTCAAAATTAGTAAATGATTCTTTAAAACCATTGTTTAACAGGGCTTTAATGGCCCAGTATCCACCGGGGTCAACTTTTAAAATAGTAAATGGATTAATAGGGTTGAAGGAGAAAATTATAAAACCAAGTTCAAGGTTTAGATGTAGTTTTGGGTATAGAGTTGGTAATTTTTATCAGGCTTGTCATCACGATACAGCTTTTAATTTAATTAGTGCTATACAAAATTCTTGTAATGCATATTTTAGCATGGCTTTCAGAAATATTTTAGATGATAAAAAAATGAAAAATATTTCTGAAAGCCTTGAAAATTGGAGAAGAGATGTTATTAGTTTAGGATTGGGGAATAAATTAAATTGCGATTTGCCTAATGAAGTAAATGGTTTTATTCCTTCTGCAAAATTTTATGATAGGCGTTATGGCCGGGGAAGATGGAAATCACTGATGCTTGTTGCTATGGGAATAGGGCAGGGGGAATTATTAACAACTCCAATTCAAATGGCAAATTTAGCTGCAATTATTGCAAACAGAGGATTCTATTATACTCCTCATATAGTTAAAAAAATAGAAGGAAAAGACTTAATTGACCAACGATTTTTGGTTAAGCGATATACTTTGTTTGATTCATCACAGTATAAGGTAATTATTGAAGGAATGGATAAAGCGGTTAATGGAGGTTATGGCAGCACTGCTGTTTATGCAGCATTGCCAAATATTAGAATTTGCGGTAAAACCGGAACTGCTGAAAATCCGCATGGTGAAGACCATTCAATCTTTATGGCATTTGCTCCAAAGGATAACCCTAAAATTGCCATAGCTGTTTATGTTGAAAATGGTGGTTATGGTGCAACATGGGCTGCTCCAATTACAAGTTTAATGATTGAAAAATATTTGTGCGATACAATAAGTCGTAAATATTATGAAAATAGAATTTTAGAAGCTAATTTACTTGATCGTGGTAGGAAGGAAAAACATAATTAACAATATTGACTGGATAACTATTATTCTTTATGTAATAATGGTGTTTTTTGGCTGGGTAAATATTTATGCAGCTGTATATAATGAAGAGCATCAAAGCATTTTGGACTTTAGTCAACGCTATGGAAAGCAACTTATTTGGATTAGTGCTTCGGTAGTTTTAATTATTCTTATTTTTTTAATTGACAGTAAATTTTATTCTTTTTTTTCATATCCTATTTATGGCGTTTTTTTAATTTTATTAGTAGCAGTTTTAATTTTTGGTAAACAAATACATGGTGCTAAGTCATGGATTGAGTTGGGCCCGGTTAAACTTCAGCCGTCTGAATTCACAAAATTTGCAACTAATATGGCATTAGCACAGTTTTTAAGTGCGTATAATATTTCGATAAAGAAATTTAAAAATTTAGTGATTGCATTAGTCATTATTTTTGTTCCGGCATTTTTAATTTTGTTACAGAACGATACTGGTTCTGCATTGGTTTATAGTGTATTTGTTCTGGTTTTATATAGAGAAGGCTTATCTGCTAACTTGCTTTTTATTGCATTGCTGGTGGCTATTTTGTTTGTCTCCAGTTTATTAGTAAATAAGTTGTATATAATAGTAGCACTTATTACGCTTGCTATTATTGTATATTATTTTGTAACCTTACGTAAAAAACTATTCTTTAAAACCATTATTATATTGCTGGTTTCAATAGTTATTGTAATTGGTTTAAATTATGTTTTGAAGTTACAACTTCAAAATTATTATTTGTTGATTATTGCTTTAATTGTAGCTGGTGCACTATTTAGCATTTATGCATACAGATATAAATTAAAGAATTCATTTATTGTATTTCTAATACTTATTGGCTCTATAGCTTTTACTTTTTCGGTTGATTATTTTTATAATAATATTTTAGTAGATCATCAACGCAGGAGGATTAATATATTATTAGGGCTTGAAACCGATCCTTTGGGTATAGGTTATAATGTTAACCAGTCGAAAATTGCTATTGGTTCAGGCGGATTTTCAGGAAAGGGGTTTTTACAGGGAACACAAACAAAATATAATTTTGTACCCGAACAAAGTACCGATTTTATTTTTTGCACTGTAGGTGAAGAATGGGGTTTTATAGGTAGTTTTGGTGTAATAGTTTTATTCTCCTTATTGCTGATAAGGCTTATTCTTTTAGCAGAGCGACAACGCTCTTCTTATAGCAGAATATATGGTTATGGAGTAGTTGGCATAATCTTTTTTCATTTCATAATTAATATTGGTATGACCATAGGCATAACTCCTGTTATTGGAATTCCTTTGCCGTTTTTTAGCTATGGAGGCTCTTCTTTGTGGTCGTTTACAATTTTATTATTTATTTTTTTAAAATTAGATGCCAGCAGGTTTGAACTGCTTTGGTAATCAAAATATATACCTTAAATTAAGAAAAAAGACTAAGAGGGACAACGAAATTTTATATCTTAAAGTCTTTGAAATTTAGCCTAAATTTTGTAAATTGCAATTTTTCAAAATATCAACAACATGGTTGATATTCAATTTGTTAGGAAAATTTTAATATTTTTTTGATCTCTTTTTTTTAGAGATATGCTCTTTTCAGTTTCACTGAATGGGTAAATAATTTTCTACATATAAATTCTTTTAAGAAGAATTCCGAAAATTGTTCAAAATATATAAAAGCTAAAGAAATGTCAAATATTGAAATGTTAGATTATACTACTATTAACACAAAAACAGAAGACGTATTAAATCAATTGCTTAATGAAAATAAAAAGCTAAAAGAAATAATATTAAATGCCAATAGTGCTGAAGAAGTAAACTTAAAACTAAAAAATTGGGTTTACTCTTTTTACAGAGAAGGGTCAAATACTATTTTATTTAGTGAAGCAAGGAAAATTGATAAAGATGCATTTAATAAACTTACCTGGCAGGAAGTAGCTGCTCTAAGAATTCTGGATTATATTAATTATGCAGGGAATGAATATGGTGATCCGAATTTAACAGGAGAAAATGCTGTTACCAATCCTTTTGAAACATTATGGCTTGCTGCTAAGTATGGTTTAGGTGGTGCAAATGTTGATTTTATGATTGATATGCTCTATTTATTCAGGCAATTTAAAGGAGAAACGGAAGCATTTATTCCAACAAGAAGTATTGTGGAAAATTGGATGGATAAATATCATTCCGGATTAGACCCTCAAATAGTTGAAATACAAAAAAGAAATAAACAGCGTATAATAGATATACTAATAAAAAAAATTGACGAGGGAAAGCTAAAAAGTAAAAAATACAATTTTGAGCCTGATATGAACTTTCAACAAAAAAGAGAAATGATGGCTCAATGGTGGAAAGATAGAGTTTTTCACTTAAAATTTGCGGTAAGAGAACCTGAATTATTAAATGAATTACTGAATTTTTCGCTTGATGAAAAAACAATGAAAATATTAAAAGAAGCAAGAGAATGTGGCATACCGCTTTTTGTAAATCCATATTATCTTTCTTTATTAATAATTGATGGTTTTGAGTATAATTCAAAACCAGATCAGGCAATACGTGATTATATTTTTCATAGCAAAGCATTAATTGAAGAATTTGGAAAAATAAAAGCCTGGGAAAAAGAAGATATGGTAAAAAAAGACGAACCAAATGCTGCAGGCTGGTTCTTACCAAACGATGTAAATGTACATAGAAGATACCCTGAAGTTGCAATTTTAATTCCTGAAACTGTAGGAAGAGCATGTGCCGGATTATGTGTTTCTTGTCAAAGAATGTATGATTTTCAAAGAGGGCATTTAAATTTTAATTTAAAAAAATTAAGGCCGAAAGTGGAATGGAAAACTACACTAAGCGATTTATTGGATTATTTTGAGAAAGACACACAGTTACGAGATATTTTAATAACCGGTGGTGATGCTTTTATGAGTAGCGATAATTCACTAAGAGTTATTTTAGACGAGGTGTACCATATGGCTTGCAGAAAAAAAGAGCATAATAAAACTTTGCCGGAAGGGGAAAAGTTGGCTGAAATATTAAGAATTCGTTTAGGAACTCGAATATTAGCATATTTACCCCAAAGAATTACACCTGAGTTATCGGCTATTTTAAAATCTTTTAGAAAAAAGGCAGAAAAAATAGGAATAAAACAGTTTATAGTACAAACCCATTTTGAATCTGCCCTGGAAATTACACCAAGTGCAAAAATTGCAATTGAAAGAATTACCCGGGCAGGATGGATTATAACTAACCAAACAGTATTTACTGCGTCTGCATCAAGAAGGGGGCATACTTTAAAATTAAGAAAAGTATTAAATGATGTAGGTGTACTTCCGTATTATACATTTTCAGTAAAAGGATTTAAAGAAAACAGCCATAATTTTGCAACTAATGCCCGTCTTGTTCAGGAATTATGGGAAGAAAAATCTGCCGGAACAATTCCAAAAGAGTATGATGAAACGATTAGAGACTTACATTTAGATACTGAAAATATTGTTGATAGAATAAATGAAATTCGAAATAAAGAAAAAATCTTGTTTCTTGGAACAGACCGAAACGTGTTAAATCTTCCGGGAGTTGGAAAGAGCCTTACATTTAGGGTAATTGGCATTACCCGGTTAGGAAGAAGAATATTGGAATTTGACCATGACAACACTCGAAATCATAGCCCGGTGATTGAAAAAATGGGAAAAATAGTAATAGTTGAATCGAAATCTATTAATGAATATTTGAACCAATTGAAAGATATGGGTGAGGATATTAAGGAGTATGAAAGTATTTGGGGATATTCAATTGGACAAACAGAAGAGCGGCAACCGGTTTGGGAATATCCTAAATATGATTTTGAAATTACAAATGAGTATTCAAATTTATTGGTTGAATAGTGTTTTATGATTAGAACTAATTAACCGGTTTTATTTTTAAAACCTGCCCGTAAGATAATGCACGAGCATCTGAAATATTATTTAAATGCATAATGTCTGATTCCGAAACACCATCGTATTTTTTTGCAATTTCCCAAAAGGTATCACCTCTTTTAACTGTATAGGTAATAAAATTTGTTCCTTCCGGGTAATTGTATATTTTATTTGTGGTTGTTTTTTCTTCAACTTTTATTCCAAGAGTTTTTTGTTTTTGGGCAAATGAAAGGTTATTAAAATTTTTATATTTTCCGGCTTTACTTTTTGGAATGTAAACAACTAACTTTTGTCCAACACGAATAAGGTTTCGATGTATGTTATTCCAATATCTAATGTCAGAAGCTCTTACATGATACCATTCGGCAATGTATCCAATATTATCACCTGATTTAACGGTATAATATAATTTTGAATAATTTCCTTTGGGTGGTTCATGAACATATTGTGAATATGCATATTTCGGATTATCTCTAACAATTGATTTATTGAAAAAAACCGAATCTTTATAGTTAAAAATTGAATCTTGTAAATCAATAAATTGCATTGTATATTCCGTTGGAATTGTAAGCGAATAACCTTTTTCGGAAGCAGGAATTATATCGTGCCGGTATTGTGGATTTAAATTTTCGAGCAAGGTTAAAGGCATTTTCAATACTTCAGAAACTTGTTTTAAATGTAACTTTTCAGTAATAATTAATGTATCGCATGCATAAGGAAATTCAGAATTTACGGGCTGAATTTGATGATATTGGTAATTATTCATGACATAAGATGCCGCAATAAACGCCGGTACATAACCTCTTGTTTCACGTGGTAAACGATAATATATTTCCCAAAAATCTGTTCTTCCACCCGAACGCCTTATTGCTTTATTTACATTTCCCGGGCCACAATTGTACGCAGCAATTGCTAAAATCCAATCGTGGTATATGTTATATAAATCGCCTAAAAAATGAACGGCTGCTTCTGTAGATTTTACAGGGTCTCTTCTTTCGTCAACATATGTATTAATTTCCAGCTTATACATTTTGCCTGTTGAGTACATAAATTGCCAAATTCCCGTTGCTCCGGCTCGTGAAATAGCCCGTGGATTTAAAGCCGATTCAATTACAGGCAGATACTTTAATTCAAGAGGTAAATTATTAGCATCTAATATTTCTTCAAAAATAGGGAAGTAATAAGTAGATAATCCCAACATTTTTGAAACTAAATCGCGTTTTTCATTCGTATATAAATGAATAAAATTACGTACAACTTTATTATACGATAATTCAATAAAATCAGGTAATTCTTCAATTCGTTTTATATAATCAGAGTCGTTAAATTCTTGTAAATCAAGATTTTCTATATCAATAAAATTGGTGTCGGTTTGTACCGGAACCAAAGAATTAGAAACATACCAGTCATTTAAAAGACTATCGAGGTTATCGCTGTATGCTAACGGATTATTTTTTTCAATTAAATTTGTTGAATCAATCCTGGCATAATTAGCAAAACTGTTTATAAAAAAAAAGCTGAGTATAATTATAGAAAGTAGATATTTGTACCGAATAATGTTCATTATTTTTATTTTAAATTTCTTTATATAATAGGAATGAATATTTTTCGGTATATCTGATTGTAATTAATAATTTTGAATTCAGAATTATTATAACAATACAGTATAGTTTTGGTTATATTCATTATTTGGTTATTAATAGTAAATAAGGCTGCAAAATAAGGAAAGATAAACGGATTATTAAAATTTAAACGTAAGTTTTAATCCTACCGGATATTGATTACTATAATAAATAGAATTTACATCAATAAAATCGGGCTGTATTTTTAAAGAAAGGTCGTCTGAAATATCATAATTAAACATATAAGCATCGACGGTGGCATCAATAATATTTAATAAATAGAGCATTCCAACACCTATCAGGCTTAAATCGCGGTATCTTCTGTAATATTCCTGGGCTTTGTAAATATTGTCTTTTACGTAAGAACCTCCTTCAATTAAATATGTTGAATCAGAAGGAGCATTTTTGTCTTGTGAAATGCTATTATAAACATTACTAAACAGTTCGAATTTATTATTATTGAATTGCCAGCTATAGTAAAGTCCTGCATACCCGCCATATATAAAAGGAACCTTGTACCATTTATTATTATACAGTTGGCCAAGGCCAGGAAGTGCAGCAGAAAGAACAGCTGCTCTTTGTGGATTATGTACTTTCCCTTTAGTAAAAATGTTAGTTTTTATAGTATATGCATCAATGCTGGCATCAATAATATTTAAAGTGTACCAGCCAATAATTCCAATTAGGCTTAAGCTTCTGTATTTTTTATAATAATTAGCAGTAATTGCCAATTGTTCACGATATGGTGTTCCTGTATAACTTGTATTTTGTTTTGGGTAGGAAACGTATGCATAATAGAAATTTTTATATCCGGTGTTATTATATTTATATGCATAAAATAAGCCATAAAAACCACCATAAATAATAGGTGCTTTCCATATTTTCCTGTTGTATATTTGTCCTAATCCGGGTATTGTAGCTGACAATATAGGTGAAAGTATTGGGTTATGTTTTAATTGCCAGGCTTTTACAGTATCTTTTTTGCCATATAATGTATAATTATTTGCATTAACATTACAAAGTGTAAAAAACAATAAATAACCAAATAAAGTGGCAGGCTTGATAAATTTAAGTAATAATGTACGAGATGTTTTTTTCAACGTTTTAAAAATTCAATTTATCGAATATTCCAATGATGTGTTCTAATTCATCATCTGATTTAAATGGAATAACGATTTTTCCTTTGCCATTATTGTTTATGTTAAACTGGATTTTTGTATTAAAATATTTTGATAACTGATTTCTAAGCTGGTCGTATTCACCGGGAAGGTTTTTATTGTCATTGTTTTTCTTCTCTTTTTTACTTTTTAACTCTCTGACTAATTCTTCTGCTTTTCTAACTGATAAATCCTGATTAATTATTCGATAAAATAGTTTTAATTGCGCGTTTTCATCTTCAATACTAATAAGCGATTTAGCATGTCCTATTTGAATTTGATTGCTTCTTATGCCTAACTGGATTTCAGCAGGGAGCTTTAAAAGTCGCAAATAGTTGCTAACAGTTGACCGTTTTTTGCCAACTCTTTCGCTCAGGCTTTCCTGAGTAAGTTTACATTCTTCAATAAGGCGTTGGTAGCTAATTGCAATTTCGATGGCATCAAGGTCTTCACGTTGAATATTTTCAACCAGTGCCATTTCAAGTAGTGATTGGTCTTCAATGGTTCTTATATAGGCAGGAATAGTTTTGAGTCCGGCTATTTTAGAAGCTCGTAATCTTCTCTCGCCTGTGATAAGCTGATATTTATTTTCGCGTATTTTTCTTATGGTAATAGGTTGAATTATTCCAAGTTCTTTTATAGATGCTGCAAGTTCGTTAAGTGTTTCTTCATCAAAATTTGTTCTTGGCTGAAAAGGATTTACTTCAATAAAACGTATTTCAATATCAATTAATGATTCGTTATCAACTGAACGAGGTAGTTCAGGAGTTGAAATTAACGCATCCAATCCTCTTCCTAACGCTTGTTTCTTTGCCATTTTTTCAGTTATTAATAATTTTTTCTTCGTTTTTAAGATTTGTCATTCCATTTTTTTGCAGAAGTTCACGGGCAAGATTTAAGTAGTTTATCGCACCTTTCGATTCTGCATCGTATAAAATAGCCGGTTTCCCATAGCTGGGCGATTCACTAAGTTTTACATTTCGCTGTACTATAGTTTCAAAAACCATTTGCTGGAAATGTTTTCTAACCTCTTCAACTACTTGGTTTGATAATCGTAACCTTGCGTCATACATGGTTAGTAAAAAACCTTCAATTTCCAGTTCTGGGTTTAGCCTGCTTTGAATAATTTTTATTGTGTTCAGCAATTTACCCAGTCCTTCAAGTGCAAAATATTCACATTGAACAGGAATAATTACTGTATCGGCAGCCGTTAAAGCATTTACTGTAATTAAACCCAATGAAGGCGAGCAATCAATAAAAATAAAATCATAGTCATCTCTTATTTTTTCAATAACCAACTTCATCATCTTCTCGCGGTTTGGTTGATTAAGCATCTCTATTTCAGCACCTACCAAATCAATATGAGACGGAATGATATCCATGCCCTCAATTTCCGTTTTCAGCACAATATCTTTCGGATTTACTTCATCAATAATACTTTCGTAAATACTTGTTTTTATATTTCTTACATCAAAACCAAACCCTGAAGTTGCATTGGCTTGCGGATCAGCATCAATAAGCAGGACTTTTTTCTCAAGAATAGCCAGACTTGTAGCAAGGTTAATGGCAGTTGTAGTTTTTCCTACTCCGCCTTTTTGGTTTGCCAGTGCAATTACTTTTGCCATAAATATTAAATTAAATATTTGTATATCAATTTACTAACTGCCTAAATATCATTATGAGCAGCTTTATTAAGTATAAAAAAATGAACGTGCAATTTAATGAAAATAATAATATGTTTTAAGAATTGTAGTGATAGGTATAAGTATATTTTTTATGCCTCTTCGTAATTTTAATGTAGTGAGGTATTTACATGACAAATGCTATAAAAAAATCTTTATTTATACATAGAATCAGTTTTTTTACGTGAGCCTTCGTAAATTTTAAATTGCTGATATTTACATTCTAATGCTCCGTTAAATAAAATATGTTTTTTGGTAGGATGTAAGCCAATAAATTTTAGTGCTTCAAAATTACTACTTAGTATCCAGGCTTCATAACCGGCAAAATGATGTTTTAAACGAGTTCCAACAGTGGAGTAAAACGAATTTAAATCTTCTTTCTTAATTCTTTCGCCAAATGGTGGATTTGTGATAAGAATTCCACCTTCAGGCGGTGGAATAACATTTTCAATATCTTTAAGTTTTAATTCAACAAATTTCCTAACCCCGGCATTTTGAAGATTTTTATTAGCAATATCGAAAGCTATTTTAGAAATATCTGAACCAATTATTTTACATGAAATAGATTGTTTTGGTTTTGCTTCAGATTTTACCTTTGTAAATAACAATTCATCATAATCTTTCCAATTCATAAAGCCAAAATCAGTTCTGAAATTACCCGGTGGAATATTGGCAGCAATCATTGCTGCTTCAATTAATAATGTGCCTGAACCACAAAGGGGGTCAATAAAATTTTTAGTGCCATCCCAATTAGCCAATATAATCATTCCGGCAGCTAATACTTCATTTAGCGGAGCTTTGTGTCCACTTAATCTGTATCCTCGTTTAAAAAGAGGCTCGCCTGAACTATCAAGAGAAACAGTACAGTTATTATTTGTGATATGAACATTAATTTTAATATCAGGAGTTTCCGTATCAATAGAAGGCCTTTGTCCTGTTTTTCTCCTGAACTGGTCAACAATAGCATCTTTTGTTTTGTATGCTACATATTTTGAATGTTTAAAATTATTGGAATTAACAATAGCATTTATTAAAAATGTAGTATTAATTTCCATATAGTGATTCCAGTTAATTTTTGAAATGTACCGATATAAATCATCTTCGTTTCTTACTTCAAAATTTGCAATTGGCTTTAAAATACTAATAGCCGTTCTTAACAAATAGTTTGCTTTATAAAGCAGATATTGATCACCCGTAAAACTAACGGCTCTTTTAAGTTTTGTAATTTCTTCTCCGCCAAGGTTTTGAATCTCGTTAGCCAGAATATCTTCAAGTCCGAACAGTGTTTTTGCTATTATTTTAAATTTTTTCAATGGTTTAATTTTAAACAAATATAAAGTAGAAAAATGCAAAGTTGAAATTAATTATTTATGAAAAAAATAAAAAAGTAAATTAACAGGCAGCCAACTGTTAAAATTAAAGTCAGTTTGAAATAAGGATATTATCAGTTAAAAATTTTTTTGTAAATTTAAAGAGAAAAATACTTTCACTAACTTTAAAATGCTTTTTAAATATGAAAAATCAAAAAATAACCAATGTCAGATTTATATTACTATTATTAGTTTTTTTTTCAATCGACGGAGTAACACAAAATATTGCAATTACCGATGATAATAGTTATTCAGCAAAAAGTTCAGCCATGCTGGATGTTAAATCAGATACGAAAGGAATATTAATTCCACGTTTAACAA